>DATIYQ010000180.1:0-2655 GCA_035517515.1 Binatia bacterium | reverse complement strand
AGGAACGGAAGGGCGGTCCCAAAGCCTCGGGAGCCCGCGCTAACCCTAAACGAGCAATTCTGCGGCGAGAGAATCCGCCATTTCGCTGAAGCGGCGCTGACGCTCCCGGGAGACGTCTTCCTGGGAGGATTGCCGCAATGCCTCGGCCAGCTTCGTCTGCTCGTCAGAAGAAAGAAGCTGTTCGGCCGCGGGGTAGAGGACGTCCTGTTCTTTGTCCAGATGGCGGCGCAATACGGCGGCGTATTCGCTCGCGAACCGGCCCCATTTGCGGTCCGCATTCGCACGGCCTTCGCGGTAGGCCGCGCCGGCATCCGCCATCTTGCGCAGCAGGACGCGGGCGCGGTCGTGTTCCCGCTGAAAGGTATCCAGGGCCAGAGAGTTCAGCGACGCTCCGCGCTTGCCCAGGGCAGGGAAGAGGAACTCCTCTTCCTTCCTATGATGTTCGTCACCGAAGACCCTGAGGAACTCGGCAACCGAGTCCAGCATCTCCGCCGGGACCTCTGCGCCCACCTCGAGCAGATGAGCCAGTTCACGGGTTACATCCAGCATGCGCAGGATGACGCGATGCTCGGCGACAAGGACATCGGTAGCGGTTACGCTCGACATAATGCCTCTCCCTGATCAATGAGGCGCGGTCTGAATCCAAGATGGCTGGCCCACTTCTGATAGACGCGCCGACCCTTACCCCGCCGCCAACTTATAGCCGGGGCTGGGCCGCAGGTCAACCCCGGTGAAATCCACAGGCAAAGCGATGAAGGTGGAATTGTAACATTTGCCGGACCAGGCGTCAGCAACTCATCTCGTCACATAACATGTTGAAAAGAAATAGGTTGTATAACATCCCCAGCCCTATCCGGGTCCAGTGCCATGCCCGCTCCGCCCGCCTTTTGATCTTTCTTCCGCCACTCCTCCTGGGTCAGTTGCTTCAGGCCGGGCAGCTTCTTGCCGCCCAGTTCCGGATTGAGGGCGGCGACCTCCTTGTCGGCCGTGGCGCGCAATCCGCTTTCCGCGGTTTCGAGCTCCTTGGTGAGCGCGGCCAGCTGTGACGTCTGGGACTCGGTGGGTCTGCCACTGTATCCATTCACCCCGCCATAGACCTCGAGGATCTTCTCCCGCAGCTTGATTTCCCCGGTGTAGCCGCCTTCTTTGGTTGCGGCGAGCTTTTTGAGTGTGGCATCGCACGAATCCTTCAGCGCATCCAGACGCTTGCGGAGGGGATCGCCGGATCCAAGCTTTCCGGCGCGGTCGCCGGCTTGAGACGCAAGGTCGGTGGCCCAATCCACCACGTAAGCGATGTGTTCCACCAGATGGTAGGCCTCCACGGCCACGCGGTGCTGCTCCGCGCGGTCGGCCGGGGAATGTTTGGCCCTGGGATCGGGTAACACGTGGACCTCGGACGTGTAGGTCTGCTGGCCGCGCGTGATCTTGACGGTGTAGGTTCCCTCCGGCACATACGGCCCGACAAAGGTGTTGAAGTCGGGGACCAGTGAGGTGGCCGGAGGAGTCTTGGGCGCCTTCAGGCGCATGCTCCACTCCAGCACGTTCACGCCCTTGCGCCGCGAGGTGGAAAGGTCCTCGATGAGGGCGCCCTTGCCGTCGTAGACCGCGGCTTTGAACTCGCCCACCAGCATCCGTTTCTTCAGGTAATAGGCGATGCGCGCGGCATTGCGCGAAGTCGTGCCGAGGAATTCCCCGTCTCCATCGAAGCGCTGCTCCATATCGCTGATGGCCATCACCCCTTCGCGGCTGGGCAGCAGCGCGAAGTCCTGGTCCAGAATTGCCGGAGTCAGCGCGCGCAGCGGGGTCAGGTCGTCCAGGATGTAAATGCCGCGGCCGTGGGTGGCGATAATCAGGTCGTGTTCGCGCGGCTGGATGGCCAGATCGCGCACGGCAACGCTTTTCGGCATGCCGCCGGCCAGCTTCCCCCAGTTCTTTCCGCCATCCACGGAAATATAGAGGCCCATTTCCGTGCCCAGGTAGAGCAGATTGGAATTCACGGGATCTTCGCGGATCACGTGGGCGTAGCCGCTCAGGTCTGGAGTGACCAGCGATTCCCAGGTCTTTCCGAAATCGCGGGTGCGCGCCACATAGGGCTTCATGTCCCCGGTCTGGTGGCCGTCGAAGGTGGCATAGGCGTTGCCTTCCTCGAAGTGTCCGGCCTCCACGGTGGAAACCCAGGTGGCCCCGGGAATGCCGGGGAGATTTTTCGTCACGTTAGTCCAGGTCTTGCCGCCATCGCGGGTCACCTGCACATTCCCGTCGTCCGTGCCCACCCAGATGATGTTGGCGTTTTTCGGCGATTCGCTGATGGTGTAAATGGTGCAGTGTTTCTCCGCATCCGTGTTGTCCACGGTCAGGCCGCCCGATTCTTCCTGTTTTTCCTTTTCCGGATTGTTGGTGGTCAGGTCCGGAGAGATGCGCGCCCAGGAATCGCCGCGGTCGGTGGACCGGAACAGGTACTGGGAGCCGAGGTACAACCTTCCGGAGCCTCCCGGGCGGGTGAGCAGAGGAGTATTCCAGTTGAAGCGCAGCTCCGGCTCGCCGGTTTTGGCGAACGGACGGATATTCTTGCTCTCGGAGTTGGAGAGGCGGAAGCGGAAAACGTGTCCGCCCTGAAACTCCACGTAGATGTAATCAGGGTCGCTCTGGTCCACC
>DATIYQ010000179.1:0-60914 GCA_035517515.1 Binatia bacterium | reverse complement strand
GTCCCTGGCCGTGAATCTGGTGCTGGCGAGCCGGGGCTTCTCGCCGGGGTGGATGGACATTCCATACACCGCGGCGGGTTGTTGGCTGGTGTGGGTGGCCCTGCTGGGATGGCAGTTGGAACCGGAACTCGCTCAGACCGTTGAGTTCGAAGTCGGCGAAAAAGACCGGGCTTCGATCGCCGCGGGTCTGGCTGTGGTGAGCATCCCGGCGATCGGCTTGGTGGAACTTCTCCGGGCCGAAGAGCCAGCACAAACCCGGGTCGCCCGCCTGATCATCGTCTTTCTGGCCCTCGTGGTGATTTCTGCGGTTGTATCCATCCGGAATTATCTGGTGAATCGCCATCTGGCCTCCGACGCCGGACTGGCTCAGTATTTGCTGCGGCTGGCCATGCAGGCGGGAAGAGCCGTGGTTTGGGACGTGGACCTGAAGGCCGGCAAAACGAACTGGTTTGGAGACCTGCCCTCCTTGTTTGGAGTTTCCGGGGAAGT
This sequence comes from Binatia bacterium, assembly GCA_035517515.1. GTDB lineage: Bacteria > Acidobacteriota > Terriglobia > Acidiferrales > UBA7541 > JOPF136. The sequence goes on along the minus strand of DATIYQ010000179.1, from coordinate 60,425 downwards.
GGTGACTGGAACCGGGGAGGAACTCCAGCGTTTCGTCCATCCGGAGGATCGTAACCGGGTGGCCGCGGCTGTGGAGTATGCCCGGGAGCAAGGCAAACCGTATGCCACCGAATTCCGTCTCGTCCGGCAGGATGGCGCGGTGCACTTCGTGTCCGCACGAGGGAAGTTCTACTTCGCCACGAACGGCGCTCCCTTCAGGATGGTAGGCATGGCGGTGGATATTACCGACCGGGTGACCGCTGAGGAGGCGCTGAAAAAGTCAGAGGAAAAGTTTTCCAAGGCCTTTCGCGAGAGTCCGCTCGCGCTCAGTCTGACCAGCGCGAGGGATCACCGCTACATCGAGGTGAATGAGACCTTTGAACGCATCACTGGCTGGAGCCGTGAGGAAATCATCGGCCGGACTCCCAGAGACCTGAATATTTGGGCCGATATCCACCATCGAGAGGAGTTCATCGCGCGGCTACTGGCCGAGGGCTCGGTCCGCAACCTTGAGTTGCAATACCGCACCAGGAGCGGCGCGATCGGAACCGCGCTGGGATCTGCGGAATTGATTGAACTCAATGGCGAGCCCTGCGCGCTCTCGGTGATCGCCGATACCACGGAAGCCAAGCGGGCGGAACTGGCCCGGGATCTCTCCGAACAGCGATTTAGCCAGTTTTTTGCAACCCTGCCGGAGTATTGTTACATCACCACTCCCTCCGGCGTCATTCAGGACGCCAATCCGGCCGCCTGCGATGCGCTGGGATATTCCAAAGAGGAGATTCGAGGGAAGCCGCTGGCCGAGATTTATGCCCCCGAATCCGCGGCCAGAAGGGCGGAACTGTTTGAGCAGTGGAAGAAAACAGGGACGATTGACAACGAGGAACTAGTCATCCTCACCAAGGGCGGCCAGCGGCGGACTGTGCTGCTCAATGCCGGATCGGTGAAGGACTCCCAGGGAAATTTGCTGCACTCCGCATCGGTCCAGGTGGACATCACCGACCGAAAACGGATGCAAGAACGGCTGTACGAAAGCCAAAGGCGCCTCGAAGGGATTGTTGCCTCGGCGATGGATGCAATCATCGCCGTGGACGATTCACAGCGCATCATTGTGTTCAACGCTGCCGCCGAAAAAATGTTTGGCTGCGGCTCCGAAGAGGCCATCGGGACGCCGATCGACCGTTTCATCCCGCAGCGCTTCCGTGGGGCGCATGAGGGGGATATCCGCCATTTCGGCGAGACCGGCAGCACCAATCGCGCCATGGGCACACTGGGAGCGTTGTGGGCCCTGCGCGCGACCGGCGAAGAATTCCCCATTGAGGCCTCCATCTCTCACACCGAGGCCGGCGGCAAGCGCTTGTTCACCGTGATTATCCGGGACGTCACTGAACGGTCGTTGGCGGAAGCCGCAGTGAGGGAAAGCGAAGCGCGCTTCCGGCTGGTGGCCAACAGCGCCCCGGTGATGATCTGGATGGCCGGAACAGACAAGCTGTGCAACTACTTCAACCAACCCTGGCTGGATTTCACCGGGCGAAGTATCCAGGCGGAGCTGGGAAACGGCTGGGCGGAAGGGGTGCATCCGGACGACTTCCAGCGCTGCCTGGAAACCTATACCACGGCTTTCGACCGGCGGGAGTCTTTCGAAATGCAATACCGGCTGCGCCGCCACGACGGCGGGTACCGTTGGATCTATGATTTGGGCGTGCCCAGATTTAACACCGATGGCTCTTTCGCCGGATACATCGGTTCGTGCCACGACGTCACCGAGCGCCGGAAAGCGGAAGAGGCGCTTTCCACGGTGAGCCGGCGCTTGATCGAGGCTCACGAGGAAGAACGCACCTGGATCGCCCGCGAACTGCACGACGACATTAACCAGCGCGTAGCCATGCTGGCGGTGACTTTGGAGCAGCTCAAGCAAGAACTCTCCAAGGCCCCCCGAGAAATGCAGCACCGGGTGGCGCAAGCCCACGGGCAAGTTTCCCAGCTCGGAAGCGAAATTCAAGCCCTCTCACACCGGCTGCATTCCTCAAAGCTGGAGTACCTGGGTCTTGAAGCCGCCGCCGCTGCCTTTTGCAAAGAATTCTCTGAGCGCCAGCGGATGGAAGTGGTCTTTCATTGCCAACACGTACCCAAGAAGCTGCCATCGGAAGTCTCGCTGTGTCTCTTCCGCGTGTTGCAGGAGGCGCTCCAGAATGCCGCCAAGCACAGCCGCTCCAAGAACTGCGAGGTGTCCATTCACGGGGCGTCCAGTGACATTCAACTGACCGTGAGCGATTCCGGGATTGGATTCGATCCCCGGGCGGCCCGGATTGGGCCCGGCCTTGGACTGACCAGCATGAGCGAGCGGCTGAAGCTGGTGCAGGGCGAATTCTCGATCGACTCAAAGCCACGGCGGGGCACGGTGGTACGCGCGCGAGTGCCAATGGCGCCCGTTGCAAAATCGGCCCAGGCGGCGAGCTAACATTCACGCAGCCGAACACGGGCTTACAGAACGATTCCGCAGTCGGCCATCCATGGCAACGGACTCACCGGCCCGGATCTGGCCAGGCCCTCTCTCCGTGGCGAAAAAGGTCACCGGCTGGTATGTCGCGGCGGTAGCCCGGCGAAGGGATTTGAGGGCATGATTGGCTCCGCACGCCGGCGAGGAGCAGCCTATTGGCAGGTCCCGTCATCCACAAATTGGCCGCTTGCAGCCATGGCTGCAAGCGAATGGGCACAGGCCAGGATTTTCTGATCGAGCGCATCGTTATCCAAGGAGTCCGGCGGCATATAGGTCCTGGATTTGTTCGCTTCCACAAACCGGTTGCTCAACTTTTCCATGTTGTTGAATTCGTAGGTCAGGAGTTGCGAAGCATTGCGGTCTGAATCGGTGGACGCGGCCAGGCCCGCTAGCCGCAGGCTTTGCCGAGCCTGGTCGCGAAACCGGGCCATCCAGTCTTCGGTTACCGGGAAGCCCTGTTTCACCGCTTCGCGCAGCGATCTCCTCCATTCCCGGATCACGGACATCTCTTCGATCCCAGCCCGGATGAACTCCTTGGAGAATTCCGACGCGCTGGCCTGTTTGGACACCTGGGGCGGCCCGGTGACCCCCGCCAGGGACAACACCACCTGGTTTCCAGCAAAACTGAGTGAGGCGCTGGTGAGCCGTGCCAGGGCCTCAATCTCCACGTAGGAGCGGCCGGACATTTCCACCACTCCGATTTCTCCGGGATAGCCAATCACCGTGAGGGATCTTTGTTGCTGGGCCGCCTGCAAGGCGCTCCAGCCAATCAGGGCCAGCCAGAGCACGGCGAGCAGCCAGCGAACCAAGCGTCTATCTCCCATAGGATTGCTCCATGGCTGTCCGCCCGCAGAGGCCGAGGCTAAGTCTTGCGTCCCGCGGCTTCGTAAGCCACGACGGCGTGATACACCGCGCGATCGAAGAATTGGTCCAGGGTTTGCACCAGTTCGAGCTGGCCAAACACCTCGAACGCTCCCTCCGGAAAAGCCTCGGTCTGCAGGAGCCGCCAGATCTGCTGCCGGCCCATGGCCAGCGACCACGTCCAGTGGCTCAGGGGGATTCCCTGGGCCGCCAGTTGCTCGCCGATCTGCCGGTAGCGCTGCTCGATCTCCGCCTCAGTCTTGTTCAGTAGCCAGTTGCCTAAGTCCCCGAAGATTTCTTTTGCTCGTTGCAGCAGCTCGGCGGGATCCCTGCGGCGCATTCCGCTGGTGCGATCGGAGCCCAGCACGCTCTCCACCAATTCCCGGGAAAGTTTGTCTGCGTTTGACTCAATCACCTTCACCAGCCTTGCAGCTATGGTTGCCATTTTGGTGTTCGCCTCTGATGCCGAAGTGTCTGCGCGCTCCTCTTTCCGGAGCCGCATGCGGTGCAAGGTCGAGTCCCGCCCATCGGACTGCACGAAGCCGGCCAGTCCTTCCCTCAGGCGAAAGAACCCCGTTGAAGGGCGGGCTTCGAGCGGGCCTTTGGCACCGGCCCGCTGGATTCTACAGCAGATTAGGGCCTGGAGAATTCGTAAGGAACTGTTACAAGTGACAGGCGTGGTCCCTGGGGAAGGGGGATAGAGTAACGTCTCAGATTCCCGCGAGCTTGGAACGGGCCGCTCCCGGACGGAAGGCAGATGGCCAAGAAATCGAGCTGGTTGGGCCGGGGTCACGCAAAAATCCTGAAGCGTGCCGCCCCGGGCTTGCTCAAGCTGCTGGATTATCGCCGGGGCGACTTTCGTCAGGATTTGTTCGCCGGACTCTCCGTCGCCGCGGTGGCCTTGCCCGTCAGCGTGGCCTACGCGCAACTCGCTGGCTTCAATCCCGCCGTGGGGTTGTATTCGAGCATTTTGCCCCTGGTGGCGTACGCAATTTTCGGAACCTCGCGACAACTCATCATCGGCCCCGATGCCGCCACCTGCGCGCTGGTGAGCGCGGCGGTCACTCCCCTGGCCGCTGGAAATCCTGATCTGTACGTCTCGCTTTCCGTGATGTTGGCGCTTTTGGCCGGCATCCTGTGTGTCGGGGCCAGCTTCTTGCGATTGGGGGCACTCGCCGATTTTCTTTCCAAGCCGATCCTGGTTGGTTTTCTCAATGGGATTGCGCTGAGCATTTTGCTGGGCCAGATCGGCAAGATTTTTGGCTTCCCGATCGTCGCGGGGGGCATCATTCCCCGGCTGATTGAATTTGCTGGGAAATTGCCGCAGACGCACTGGCCGACACTGGCTCTGGGCGCGGGCACCTTCCTGGTGTTGTTCATCACGCCTCGGCTCTTGCGGGCCGTGCCCGCGGCTCTGGTGGCCGTGATCCTTGCGGCAGCGGCCGTTTGGGTTTTCCACCTGGGAGATTCCGGGGTAAGCACGGTGGGCGCTGTTCCCGGCGGTTTGCCCGCCCTGCGCCTGCCCCGGCTGCCTTTGGCGCTGCTCCCCAGCCTCTTCGACGATGCCGCGGGGCTGGCCCTGGTGACTTTTTCCAGCATGATGCTCACCTCCCGGAGCTTTGCCTCCAAGAACCGGTACGAGATTGACGTGGACCAGGAGTTTGCAGCCTTGGGAGCAGCCAATATCGCCTCCGCATTATCCCAGGGCTTTGCCGTCAGCGGCGCAGATTCCCGCACGGCCATGAGCGATGCGGCCGGGGGACGGACGCAGGTTACGGGGCTGGTGGCGGCCGCGTCCATTGCGCTCGTCCTGGTCTTTTTTACCGGCCCGCTTAGCTTCGTTCCCATCGCCGCGCTCGGCGCCATTCTGATCAAGGCGGCCTTTTCCCTGGTAGATCTCCCGGCATTGAAAAAAATCTACCACATCGACCGGCGCGAGTTTGCCCTGTCGATTCTGGCCACGCTCGGAGTGGTGGTCGTCGGCGCCATCCACGCCATCCTGTTTGCCGTTGTGCTGGCCATCCTGCGCTTTGTGGGCCTGGTCTGCCGCCCGATGATCGAAATCCTGGGAAGGGTAAAAGGCATGCCGGGCTTTCATTCCCTTGAGCGTCACCCGGACGCGGTCACCGCACCCGGCTGCATGCTTTTTCGCTTCAATGCGCCCGTAGTTTTCTTCAACGCCCCGTACTTCAAGCGCGAACTGATGGCCGCGGTGGATGCCGCCGGGCCTTCTTTGAGGTGGGTGGTGCTGGATATGATCCCGATCACCATGGTGGATGCGACAGGGCTCTATACGGCGGAGGAGTTGGCCGATACGCTTCGAGAGCGGGGTGTCGTCCTGGCGGGAGCGGGAAGACAGACCGAATGGCACAATTGGATGCAGGCGCGGAAGCGCGATTATCGGGACAGCAGGATTCCCATCTACGCCACCATCAAGGATGCGATCCGTACGTTCCAGCGCGGCGACAAAATGGCCGACGAGGACGGGAAGGCAGGGGTTTCCGAATGACCGGCAGCATGCCTCCTATGTCTTTTTGCTGTCATCAGTTCCAAACGAGCTTGCGGATCGGCGGGCGCTGCCCAGACTGTCAGTTCTAACAGTTGCTGGAATTCCGTAACCACACATGATGGGATGAGCGAGCCAGCCGCGAAGGATCGCGCGTGTCCGCTCGCACACTGCATGTGACCGCACTACTGTCGCCAGCAAGGGAAACAGCAGACAGAGCTGCGCGGGAAGGGTTCACCATGGCCAAGGATGACGACCACAAGGGCAACGGGAAGTTTAGGCGCAAGAAATATGAGAAAGAACTCCGCCGGCTCCAGGCGGAGCTATGCAAGCTCCAGGACTGGGTAAAGTATAAGGGGCTGCGCGTCATCGTGGTTTTTGAAGGCCGGGACGCGGCGGGCAAAGGCGGCACCATTCGCGCCATTACCGAACGAGTGAGTCCCCGCGTCTTCCGCCTGGTGGCCCTGCCTGCGCCTTCTGACCGCGAAAAGTCCCAGATGTACATTCAGCGGTACATGGCACATTTCCCCGCTGCGGGTGAAATCGTGATATTTGACCGAAGCTGGTACAACCGCGCCGGGGTAGAGCATGTAATGGGCTTCTGCAGCAAGGAGCAGTACCGCAGATTTCTCCAGCTCTGTCCAGTAGTTGAGAAGTATATCGTGGATGGTGGCATCATCCTGATCAAGTATTGGATGGAGGTGGGCCAGGAAGAGCAGGAGCGGCGGTTCGAGGCGCGTATTAAGGATCCACTCCGGCAGTGGAAGCTCAGTCCTATGGACCTGGAATCCTTTCGCCGCTGGTACGACTATTCTGAGGCGCGGGACAAAATGCTCAAGGCCACGGACACGCGGTACGCGCCTTGGCATATCGTCCCCTCCGACGACAAGAAGCGCGCCCGACTCAATTGCATTTCTCATCTGTTGAGCAAGATTCCTTACGGCAAGGTCCCAAGGGAAAAAGTGAAGTTGCCCAAGCGCAAGACCAAGGACCGGTACGACGATCAGGCGAGCATAAAGGGGCGGCACTTCATTCCCGAAAAATACTGAGGCGGGCGGGCCCGCCATTGATTTCCATTGGATGGAATCGGCGAACGCCCGGCTGGCCGCTAATCCTGCCGAGTCACTCCCAGCCCCTGGCGGTCCTCCACGGACGCCTCCCGCTTGTCTTCGGCAGTCTCGAAGGATCGTGCGATGGTCGAGTTCAGCCGCTTCTGTTGTCGCAGCAGGGCCTTGTGCCGTTCTTGCGGCAGGAAGCCGATCAGGTCACCGGCCAGCGCCTTCATACGGCGCATCACCTGCACGCTTTGTGAACCGTAGACGCGGATTTCGTCGAAGGCCAGGGCGGTGAAGTCTTCCCAGGTAGGATGCGGAGTAAACAGCCGCAGTTTGCCTTGACGATCGTAAATTGCGCCGATTTCCAGCCGCCTGCGCCCAATGCGGCGAAGCAGGTCTTCAATCTGGTCCAGGGCCTGCACCGCCGTGGTGGGGTCGTTGATGGCCGGCGATAGCGCCCGAATGGCGATATCCACCAGCAGGCGGATGGCGTACTTCGGATCCTGGTCAAATGTCCTCTGCTCTCCCATCAGGAACGCCGCCCGCAGCACCTGCTCATCGATGTTTTCCTTTGCGCCATGGACGTACAGCAGCACCGATCCCACGACCACAGTGTCTCCCACGGCGGAGGCGACCTCGATGACTCCATCCACAGAGGACGCCAGTGCCTCCAACTCTGATTCGTTAATCGACTGAATGGCCAGGGGCCTTCCGATGTGGAGCAGGGTTTGGTTTACAGGGAGGTCCCGGTATTCCTCCGGCTGAGCCAAGGCAGCCGGTGCCTCCAGCGGCGGATACAATTGTTCGACTACGTTCCTTCCTTGTGTCCCGGTGAACGCCAGCATGCGATGGATTTGGAGCAGTGATATTCTCTCCACCAGGGCGATAAACATTCCCACGCTGTACGTGAGCAGCACGAATACCAGCGCAACGGTTAACGCAGGCACCCTTCCGGATTGATATCGATCCACCCATGCGATTCCGGCAAGAGAGTATAGAAAGGTCGCGGTGAAGGCTCCCAGGGAGTGCCACATCACGCGGTCGCGGGCAATCCACAGAGACAGGCGGGGAGAGTAGGCCATGGCGCTGAACTGCACCATCACAAAGGCCAGAGCGAAGACCACGCCCGTCAACGCGATCATCCCCGATCCCACCGCGCTGAAGAGAGTCAGCGCAGCCGCGGGGCTCATGGTGGACTCTGGCCCTATCCGCCAGTGGCTCTCCAGTCGGGGCAGAATCATTCCCACCACGATGGCCGCCAGGGCATACGAGCTTGGGATGTGCCAGTTAGCCATCCTTCTGCCGCCGGATCGTGTAAAGAGACCGGATCTCATCCAGTTGGGCCGTTTCGGATCTGCGTTTACCACGCTCATCGCCCTTGCATTCTGCTCCCACGGCAATTGCCGGGGCAATATGGCACAAGAAAGGGCTCCGTCGGTTTCACCGCTGCTCCGTGGGCCAGCCCTTGCGCGTTTCCCAACACCACATCTCGAGTGAAAACCAATCGGGTTTTCGAAAGTTCCAATAATACTCTCTGGATCTTGACCCCGTGGGCCGATCGGTCAACTCGCCGCTGCATCAGTGGCAGATCTTCCTAATGCAAAGTGCCCTGCTTGGCTTGCTGCCCCAGGAATCGAAGATATCCTCGAGCCCGGTAGCTTTGGTAGAGCATCACCAATGCCGACAGCGAGACCAGCAGCCCTACCAGGCTGAGCATGAAATGCGTAAGCAAACCCTCGCCGTTTGCAGAACAGTAAGCATTCGCGATGAACCCTTGCCCGACTAGCAACCACATACTACGGTGATGTGTGACGTCGATTTCATGCCGGATCATCTCGCGAATAACAGTTGGGTACTGTTCTTTTCGGACGTTGCACATGGAACCGCTCTCGATGCACACACCTGGAAGAGATTGTATTCCCAGGGTCCCATCTCCACATACAGGCCGGCATCCCGCATATCGCTTCCGGCTCGGTCATAGCTTCTACCGGACAGAACATCGTTGAGGCGCCATTCCTTTCCTCTTAGATCGTCCCATGGCACATGAATCCGCGCTTGAGCAGATTCTTGGCGGAAGTTGATGACGATCAGGTAGCGCTCATCGCCCTGCTCCCAGCACCAGGCGAGCAGATTCTGGCAGTTCTGGTTGCCGGGCCAGCCGCTCCGTTCGCAGAGACGCCATGTCCCGTTTCGAAAGACGTCGCAATTGCTTACCTGAAGCAGATGTTCGTAGAATGTCGCGAGGTCGTGGTCAACCGGCTCAGTTGGGCGGCGGCCAAGAAATACGGGCAATCGAACCTTCCTACCCTCAAATTGCCCTTCGTGCAGCAGCTTTGCTCCCATGAGTGTGAGGATTGCCACTGCTGCTGCCCGCGCTTTGGGAGGCGAGAATGTGGCTGCGGCCCGGGGCTCGTCGTGGTTCTCGATAAAACGGACCATCTTCTGTTGGTAGGGAAGATCCGCCAGGAGGTGCTGGCACACGTTCTCGGGGTCCGCGTGCTCCAAACGGTCGTAGAGCTTCTTGTCGTAGCAGTAGTCAAACCCTTGTTGCTGCAATTCCCACTCCAGGTCCCAGTAGGCTTCGGCGATGAACTTAAAGTCCCTATGCTCTGTCTTGATTGCAGGTATGACCGTCGTCCAATAGTCGTTGAGCGGTTTCTCGCCGGCGCGGGAGCCCCAGGTACGCCCGAAGATCTTGTTCAGCAGGAGCATGGCCATGTCGCACCGGATGCCATCACACTGTTGGGCGATTTCCCAGATCGTCCGGATCACTGCTTCCCGCAGCCCGGGGTGGAAAGCGTTGAGTTGGAGCACATCCGGCCATGCCGGGAAGTTGGGATCACGTCCGCAGGCGAAGACGCTTCCGGCGGCCACGAGGAAGGATGCTGGCTCCCTTTCCAAGTCTTTCTCATCTCCCCGAATGAAGTATTCAGGATGCTCGAGGACCCAAGGGTGGTCCGGAGCAACATGGTTGGGGACAAAGTCGAGAATCAGACGGATGTCGCGCTTGGCAAGGGCTTTCCGGGCTGCGGCCAGGCCCTCGCGACCACCGAGCTGTGTGTCCACCGCATAGCGGCGCACACAGTAGGGAGAGCCAACATTATCCTCAGGTGAAAAATCGGGCAGGGCTCGCCGAAAATCCTCAAGGAGCCCCGGGTTGCGCATGGAGATGGCAATGCCGGCTGGGCTCCGTTCCCATACCCCCATGAACCACACTGCATCGAAGCCATGGGAGGCTAGAGCATCCCACTCCTCGTCCGGAACTGTGGCGAAACTCACCGGCCTGTGATACCTGTGGTTCAACTCCGCTAGCCACACCCATGCGTTAATCTCGTAAATGACCGGGTGCTTAGGCCACTTTTTCATGATTTCCTCCCGCCGGCGCCGTGCCCGGCTTCAAGGAACGCGGGATGTCTGTTTTCACTCCGATGACCCGCGCCAAACGTGTGGTCAGTGCTCTGGAGACTGCGTAAGGGACACCAATGAGGATCGGCCCGATTACCAGGGCTGCGCCAGGATGCACGGAGTGATAGAGAATCAGTTGGAACACCATGTCCAGGATGATCCCCATGGCAACCAGGGTCGCTATGGCTGCCGCTCCACTCCGCAGCAGTTCTTTTCGCTGTTCCGTGCCGAAAATCAGCGCGAACAGGTAGGGCTGATGACCCGCACGCGCATCGGCAAGTCCTCCGCGAATCCCCAGGAGCATGGCAACCAGAGGCTGGATGATGAAGCGCAAGCGTCCCGGGCCCGTGAACCGCTGCGGTAATTCTTCGAAGAATTGCCTCGAGAAAAGGTGTATGCGACCCGTTTGGATGGTGTCCAGGATCGCATAGGGCACTGAGATGGCGATGACTATTAGCGCCACCACCATCACGATCCTTTCCTGTCGAAGCTTCAAGTTAGTGACCTACGGTCGCGTGCTGCTCTGCCAACCGTTTGGCGGCAACCTCCTCGGCTCTTTGGCGTTCTCCCCCAGAGGTCTCAGCGAATGCGACCCGCTTGCCACCTTGCAAGGCCCGCTTGGCATCCAGAACGCCGAAAAGCTGGATGAGCTTGGCCACCAGCCCGGTCCAGCCGGTCTGATGGCTGGCGCCCAGTCCCGCGCCGTTGTCGCCATGAAAGTATTCGTAGAACAGGATGTAATCGCGCCAATCGGGATCGCTCTGGAATTTCTCCGTGCCGCCATAGACAGGCCGCCGGCCACGCTCGTCGCGGGTGAAGATGCGGGTGAGGCGGTCCGAGATCTCCTTGCCCACTTCGAAGAGATTCATCATCTTCCCTGAACCCGTGGGGCATTCGATCTTGAAGTTATCCCCGTAATACAAGTAAAAGTTCATCAGCGACCGGAGAATGAGCACATTCACCGGCATCCAGATGGGTCCGCGCCAGTTGGAGTTGCCGCCGAACATGCCGGTGTTGGATTCGGCCGGCAGGTAGTCCACGCGGTACTCCTGTCCGCCGAAATTGAAGATGAACGGGTGCTGCTCGTGGAACTTGGAGAGCGAGCGGATGCCGTAAGGGCTCAGGAACTCATTCTCATCGAGCATTTTGGTGAGGACCCGGCGCAGCCGTTCCGGGTTAAGCAGAGCCAAAATCCCGCGGTCAGATACGCCAAAGTGTCCCGGGCCGGTGGGGTGGATGGTCTCCGTCAGTTCGGGGATCCGGCGAAAGCGTTCCTGCATCGCGGCCACCGTCTGTGGAATGCGCTCCCGCATCCACTTCTCGATCACTGTTGTGGCGCACAGGGGCAAGAGTCCCACCATGGAGCGCACCTTCAGCCTTTGCGAGCTGCCATCGGGGAGCCGTAGCAGGTCGTAGTAGAAGCCGTCCTCTTCGTCCCACATGCCTTCCTGACCGGAGCGGTTCATGCCCCTGGCGATGTAGAAGAAGTGCTCGATGAACTTCAGGATCATGTGTTCGTAGCTGGGGTCGTGTGTGGTGATCTCGAAGGCGAGTTCCAGCATGTTCTGGCTGAACAGGGCCATCCAGGCCGTGCCGTCCGCCTGCTCCAGATAGCCGCCGGTGGGCAGCGGCGCGCTGCGGTCGAAGACACCGATGTTGTCCAGACCGAGGAAGCCTCCTTCAAATACGTTCTTGCCGAAGCGGTCCTTGCGATTCAGCCACCAGGTGAAATTCAGCAACAGCTTGTTGAAGATCGCCTTGAGGAAATCCAGGTCCGTCTCGCCGCTCAGGGCCTGCTCGGTGCGGTGCAGAAAGAGACTGGCAAAGGCGTGGACCGGGGGGTTCACGTCGCTGAAGTTCCACTCGTAGGCAGGCATCTGGCCGTTGGGGTGCAGATAGCGGGTGCGGAGCATCAGTTCCATCTGCTGCTTGGCAAAGTCGGGGTCCACGATGGAGAGTGGAAGCGTGTGGAACGCCAGATCCCAGGCCGCGTACCAGGGATACTCCCACTTGTCGGGCATGGAGATGATGTCCCGGTTCAGCATGTGGAACCACTCGGAGTTCCGGGCATTTTTGTAACCGGTATGGAGTGGGTTGGAACTGTGCTCGTCCAGCCAGTTGTCGCCGTCAAAGAAGAAGAACTGCTTGCTCCAGAGCATGCTGGCCAGTGCCTGGCGCATGACTTTGGCTTCGTCTTCACTCACGGAAGGCGGGGTGACCGACTTGTAGAATTCATCGGCTTCCCGAAGCCGGGCAGCGAAGACTTCATCGAATTGCTGTCCGAACGCCTTACCCTGATTTTCGGGTAAAGTTTTCGAGAGGCGCAGCCGAATCACTTTGCTCTGACCGGCGCCTACGTTGATCGTGTAATGGGCCGCGACCTTGGTGCCCTGCTTTTCAGGGTTCACAGCGCCCTGCTTCCCTTGCACAACGCAGTCGTTGATTCCGTCCTTGACGTGCGGGCTCTCGTTCTTTTGCCCGGGGAAAAGCAGTTCGTGGTTTGTTTCGTTCTCGGTGAAGAGCAGCGGTACATCGCCTTCGCAGGAAAGAATGTAACTGCCCAGCAGCCGATGCGCTGCCTCGGCCGCGCTTGTGCCCGCAGCGGCCTGGACCTGCTTGAGGATTGGTTTCTCGGCAGCGCGGTTGGAAGCGGCAATCCATGCTGACCAATCGTTGCGAAACCACAGCGTCGGCAAGAGATGCAGTTCGGCAGCGTCCGGCCCCCGGTTCGCCGCTGTGATCCGCACCAAAATATCTTCCGGTCCGTCTTTGGCATATTCTACAAACACGTCGAAATACCGGTTGTCATTGAAGATGCCGGTGTCTAACAGTTCATATTCCATTTCGTCTTTCGATCGGCGGCGGTTTGTTTCCACCAAGTCGGCATAGGGAAACGCCGCGTGCGGGTACTTGTAGAGATACTTCATGTAGGAGTGCGTGGGTGTGCTGTCCAGGTAGAAGTAGTACTCCTTCACATCCTCGCCGTGGTTGCCCTCGCTGTTGGTCAACCCGAAAAGGCGCTCCTTGAGGATGGGGTCCTTGCCGTTCCACAGGGCCAGCGCGAAGCACAAGCGCTGTTCTTCATCGGAAATCCCGGCGATGCCGTCTTCGCCCCAGCGGTAGGCCCGTGAGCGGGCCTGATCGTGTGTGAAGTAATTCCAAGCGTCGCCACCCTCGCTGTAGTCTTCGCGGACCGTGCCCCACTGCCGTTCACTGAGGTAGGGTCCCCATTTCTTCCACGGGAACTGCTCCTCTCGAGCCTGATTGAGCCGTTGTTGTTCCGCAGTAAGCATTGTTCTCCTCCGTGCCGCGGTCTAGCCCGTGGCGCATTTTTCGGGGGTGTCGATGAGGCTCAACGACCATAGGATGTCTTTCGATACCACAATATCCTGCGCGAAAGTTCCTGATTCGGTGATAGCCGTCACGCTGGCCTGTCGCAGGGATCACCAGGACTAAGGATGAGAACACCAAGAAGCGACAATGGATCATCCAACCTCGGTCTCTCCCTGCTGGACTGGCACGGTGAATGCGAATCGAAACCCTGGCATCGAGCGCCTTCCGCCTGGTGTTTGCGGGCGGCCGGTTCTCCGGAAGCGGCGTCACGTGAGGAAGTCCACTTGGCTTCTGGTACGGATCGGATTTTGCCGCCCGGCCGTGAAGAAGGGAACTGTCAGTAGTTACAGGTGCTGCCGGCGAGGACTCGTCCTAGTCTATTGGAGGTGAAGTCTTTGGCCGAACTTTCGCGGCGGCTTATTCTTTTTCTCTGTGGATGCTTTATTGCCGGAAATTGCCAGGCCCAGGATCTCGCTCCCCGGGCTTACCTCATCACTCCCAATCATTCGAATGCAATCACGCTGTCCTATTCGTTCTTCGACGGAAACCTTGATTTTCCAGGAAACGTACCGATCACCGGCTCGACGGCTACGGTGAACCTTGCAATCATCACTTACTACTATTCCTTCAATTGTTTCGGCCGCTCCGCAAACTTCGCAGCGTATCTGCCTTACGGGGTAGGAAACTTCAATGGAACTGTGGTTGGCGCGGAAACGCACGCCTACCGTTCCGGCCTCTTTCCCGTCGGTTTTCGGTTTTCTGTTAACCTGATCGGCGGCCCGGCGATGAACCTGGAAGAGTTCCGGAAATGGAAGCAGAAGATCCTGGTCGGTCTCAGCTTCAGATTGGTCCCGCCGACCGGACAGTACGATCCCACCAAGCTGATCAATTTCGGCACAAACCGTTGGGCCTTCAAGCCTGAGCTGGGTTTTTCGAGGCGGTGGAATCACTGGATCCTTGATGCCTATGGAGGCGCTTGGATCTTTACGGAGAATCCCGAGTTTTTTTCGCACAACCAAACCTATCCTGGGATCAACGCGCAGTCGCAGAACCCTATCGGAGTGTTCGAAGGGCACCTCGATTACGATTTCAAGCCGCGGCTGTGGGTTTCATTGGACGGGAATTTCTGGTTCGGCGGCAGCACCAGCTTGAATGGCATACCAAGTTCCGGCACTCTTCAGCGCAGTTCGCGCGTGGGCGCCACGGCCTCAATTCCCCTCAACCGGCATCAGGCCGTGAAATTCAGCTACAGCCGTGGCGCCCACGTGCGCTATGCCGGCAACTATCAGAATGTCACCGCCGGCTGGCAATACTCCTGGATCGGCAGGCCGAATTAAGCGCCCGCGAACGCAACCCGTCCGATGTTTCAGGATTCCAAGCAGGAGGGCGACGCCGGCCAGGAGGTGTATCGGCCGCCTCAGTCTCTGTTAATTCTGACAGACGACAGCGTTTCCCGGCCGCCCTACTCTTTTGGGGAGACCCATTGGACATTGGACAGTGGCAAAGGAGCAAGCACATGACACCAGTGGCGGCCGCAGAAAAGGCCAACGAATCCATCACCGCATATGGACCGGCAAGGTCCACGATTTCCGGCACTCCGTTGAGCGCAGAGGAGTTGCGCAAGACGCACGCCTTCTGGCGCGCCTGCAACTATTTGATGTTGGGAATGATTTATCTGCAAGAAAACCCCCTGCTCAAGGAGCCGCTTAAGCCCGAGCACATCAAGAACCGCCTCCTCGGGCACTGGGGAGCGAGCCCGGGACTCTCCTTCGTCTACATTCACCTGAACCGGCTGATCAAAAAGTACGGGCAGGAGATGATCTTCCTGGCGGGGCCGGGCCATGGGGCCCCGGGAGTTCTTGCTCCCGTGTATCTGGAGGGGTCGTACTCAGAGATCTATCCGGAAAAAAGCCAGGATCTAGAAGGCCTGCGGGAATTTTTCAAGCAATTCTCGTTTCCGGGTGGCATCGGCAGCCACTGCACGCCGGAGACGCCCGGCTCTATCCACGAAGGCGGCGAATTGGGGTATGTCCTTTCGCATGCCTGCGGCGCCGCATTTGATAATCCGGAGCTGATTGTCGCGGCCGTGGTGGGCGATGGAGAATCCGAAACCGGACCCCTGGCCACCTCCTGGCACATCAACAAATTCCTGAATCCGATCCGCGACGGCGCGGTGCTGCCGGTGCTGCATCTCAACGGCTACAAAATCAATAATCCCACCCTGCTCGCCCGTGTGAGTCACCCGGAACTGGAACACCTTTTCCAGGGATATGGCTGGAAACCATACTTTGTGGAAGGCTCGGAGACCGACAGCATGCATCAGGCCATGGCCGCCACCACCGAGCACTGCGTCTCGGAAATCAGAAAAATCCAGGCGGAGGCACGTACGACAGGAGTGGTCACTCGTCCCCGCTGGCCCATGATCGTCATGCGCACGCCCAAGGGATGGACCGCTCCAAGGGAGCTGGATGGTCACCGGCTCGAAGGCTTCTGGCGCGCCCATCAGGTGCCCATGGCGGATGTGAAGAAGAACCCGCATAGGCTTCACGAGCTCGAGAATTGGATGCACTCCTACCGTCCGGAAGAGCTCTTCGATCAGAACGGCACTTTGATCCCCGAACTGAAGGAACTCGCCCCGGCCGGCGCCAAGCGCATGGGCAGCAACCCCCGGGCGAATGGCGGGCGGCTGAAGAAGGCTTTGCGGATTCCCGACTTCCGTCAATATGCCCTGAAACTGACCAAGCCGGGGACCGTGGAGGCGGAGAACACCCCTCCCCTGGGCGCGTTGCTGCGCGACGTGATGAAGCAGAACATGGAGAACTTCCGGGTCTTTGGTCCCGATGAGAACACGTCCAACAAACTGAACGCCATTTACGCGGTCAGCAAGAAGTTCTGGATTGAAGAATCATTTCCGGAAGATGCCGACGGCGGAGAGCTGGCGGCAGACGGCCGGGTGCTGGAAATGCTCAGTGAGCACACCATGGAGGGCATGCTCGAGGGTTACCTGCTCACCGGCCGGCACGGCTTCTTTTCCTCCTACGAAGCCTTCATCCACGTAATTGACTCGATGTTCAATCAACACGCCAAGTGGCTCTCCATCTGCAATCATCTCTCCTGGCGGGAGAAGATTGCCTCATTGAACATCCTGGTTACCTCCACGGTCTGGCGGCAGGACCACAACGGCTTTACCCATCAGGACCCGGGATTCCTGGACGTGGTGGTCAACAAGAGTGCCGCGGTCACCCGCATTTATTTGCCGCCGGATGTCAACTCGCTTTTGTCCGTGGCCAATCACTGCCTGCGAAGCGAAAACTACGTCAACGTCATCGTGTGTGACAAACAGTCCCACCTCCAGTACATGGACATGGATGCGGCCATCGCCCACTGCACCAAGGGCATCGGCATGTGGGACTGGGCCTGCAATGACCAGGGCTCCCAGCCGGACGTGGTCATGGCCTCCGCCGGAGACATCCCCACGCAGGAGACTCTTGCGGCCATCGTGCTGCTGCGGCAGGAATTCCCGGACCTGAAGATTCGCTACATCAACGTGGTCGATCTCTTCAAACTGCAGCCCAGCTCAGAGCATCCCCACGGCCTCTCCGACAGCGATTTCGATTCGCTGTTCACCACCGACAAACCGGTGATCTTCAACTTCCATGGGTATCCCTGGCTGATTCATCGCCTGGCCTACCGCCGTACGAACCACAGAAACCTGCACGTGCGAGGTTACAAGGAGCAGGGCAACATCAACACGCCCCTAGAACTGGCCATCGAAAATGAAATCGATCGCTTCAGCCTGGCGATGGATGTGATCAAGCGCGTGCCCCGGCTTCAGGCCATTGGCGCCCACGCCCGGGAAAAATTCCTGAACGAACAGATTGCGTGTCGTAATTACGCCTTCGAGCACGGCACGGATAAGCCGGAGGCCGCCGGCTGGAAGTGGCCGTACTAACCGCGGCCCGTCGGTTTCGCGACTGAGGTGCTTCGCCCGGCGTTCCGGCCCGCCTGGCCGGAGCCAAGGCACCACGCGCACGCGCCGCGTTTTCGGAGCGCTCATGAGATCCCTGAGACTGGATTCGGGAGGATCACTCTCACCTTTCAATTCATTGACCATGGTACGGGCAGGCTGGCCGAAGCGTGAAAGACAAAGCCGGTGGAAACCGGCTTCCACTGCGGGAAAGGAAGACGGCTATGACCACGAAGACCACGGCAGCCACGGGCGCGAAGCAGGCGCAGTCTAATCTTGAGGCCCTCTACAAACAGTACGGATGCGGGCCCATCCAGTTCACCGGAGCCGACGGTCTCTATGAGCGGCACCTGCAATTTGACAACGTCCTGGCGCCGGAAGCGGTAAACAACCGCGAGCGCTTTGAAGCAGCCGCACGGTCCGTGCGCGATGTGCTTTCCCAACGCTGGGTGCTTACGGAGCAGACCTACGCGCGACTGAATCCCAAACGCGTCTACTACCTCTCCATGGAATTTCTGCTCGGCCGTTCGTTGGCCAACAATTTCATCAACCTGCTGCTGGATCCTGTGGTGTCACAGTTCTCCGCGGTCAAACATCTCGATATGGCTTCATTGCTCGAACAAGAGCCCGATGCCGGCCTGGGGAATGGCGGGCTGGGGCGCCTGGCGGCCTGCTTCCTGGACTCCATGGCCACCCTGGAACTGCCCGCCGTGGGCTACGGGCTGCGCTACGAGTACGGTATCTTTAAGCAACTCATCGAGGATGGCTGGCAGAAGGAGCGGCCGGACAACTGGCTGCGCCGTCCGGATCCGTGGGAGGTGCCTCGCCCGGACGAGCGCGTGGAGCTCGCCTTGAACTGCACGTTTCAGATGCAAGGTGGGGTCCTGCGCATTCTTCCGGGGCATCCTTCCACCCTTTACGGCATCCCCTTCGATCGCCCGGTGGTGGGCTACGGCGGAAAGACCGTGAATACCCTGCGGCTCTGGGCCGCGGCCAGCCCCGACTACTTCGATTTCGAACGGTTCAGCAGCGGAGACTTTGTCGGCGCGCTGGCGGAGACGCTGGCGGCCGAATCCCTTACCCGTGTGCTCTATCCGGACGACAGCACGAGCCAGGGCCGGGCTCTGCGCTTAGTGCAGGAGTATTTTTTGGTGGCCTCTTCGCTGGCAGACCTCGTGCGGCGTTTTCGCCGCACCAACTCAGAATGGAACGCGCTGCCCGACAAAGTCGCCATCCAGTTGAACGACACGCACCCTACTCTGGCGGTCCCGGAGCTGATGCGCATCCTGCTGGACGAAGCGCACCTGGGTTGGGACCAGGCTTGGGACATCACCCAGCGAACGCTGGCCTACACCAATCACACGCTGCTGCCGGAGGCCCTGGAAAAGTGGCCGGTGGTCTGGTTCGAAATGATGCTGCCGCGCCAGTTGGAGATCATTTACGAGATCAATCGGCGGTTCCTCGATTCGGTGCGCAGCCGATTTCCCGGAGACGAGGCGCGCGTGGGCCGCATGAGTCTTGTGGACGAAAGTCCCGCGCGCAATATCCGCATGGCCCACGTGGCCATCGTCGGTTCGCACAGCACCAACGGCGTTGCCGCCATTCACTCCGAACTGCTGCGCAGCATGACCGTGAAGGATCTGGCTGAAATGTATCCCGAGCGGTTCAACAATAAGACCAATGGGGTCACCCAGCGGCGCTGGTTGCGCCTGGCCAACCCCGCACTTTCGGCCGCCATCGCCGATGGAATCGGAGATCGCTGGATCACCGACCTCTCCGAATTGGCTCGCCTGAAGCCGCTGGCGGGGGATGCCGGCTACCGCGATGCCTTTCGGAAGGCGAAGCGCTGGGCCAAGAGCCAGTTCGCGCACTGGCTCAAGATGACTACAGGTCAAATCGTGGACCCGGATTCCATGTTTGATTGCCAGGTCAAACGTATCCACGAGTACAAGCGCCAGCTTCTCAACGCGCTGCGCGTGGTGGAGATCTACAACCGGTTGCGTGAGAATCCCAACCTGGAGATGGCCCCGCGCAGCTTCTTTTTTGCCGGCAAGGCCGCCCCGGCCTACCACCTCGCCAAGCTGATCATCAAGTTCGTGAACAACCTGGCGGGGACCATCGATGGCGACCCGGCGGTTCGCGGGCGGCTGAAAGTTCTCTTTCTGCCTGAGTATTGTGTTTCGCTCGCGGAGCGGCTGATCCCGGCCAGCGATGTTTCGAATCAAATCTCCACGGCCGGCTACGAGGCCAGCGGCACCAGCAATATGAAATTCATGATGAACGGCGCCCTGACCATCGGCACCCGGGATGGCGCCACCATCGAGATGGCGCAGGAAGCCGGGGAGGAGAATTTCTTTCTCTTCGGGCTGACCGCGGAACAAGTGGCCGGCAGCCGCAGCTGGTATGACCCCCGCTGGCACTACGAAAATGAGCCGGAAACGCGGGCGGCATTAGACCTGATCTTCTCGAATCATTTCAGCCGATATGAACCCGGCGTCTTCGAACCGCTCCGCGAGACGCTGTTGACCGGTGGAGATCACTACATGCACCTGGCGGACTTCCGCGCATACCTCGAAGCGGACCAGCGGCTGGTAAACTTGTACGCCCAGCCGGGGGAGTGGGCTGCCCGGGCGATCCTGAATGTGGCCAGTTCTGGAAAGTTTTCGAGCGACCGCACTATTCAGCAGTATGCCGCGGACATCTGGAAGGCGGAACCATGTCCAGTCCTGTGAGCACCAAGTCGCCGGAGACGGAGTCCCGCAAGAAGGAAGCAGTATCACCCCTTGCGGGCAAGCCCGCGCCGAAAGATCTGTTGGTGGATGTTCAGCGCCTCGAAAAGGAGTATTTCCAGCGGCAGCCGGATATCCAGGATCCCAATCAGCGGGTCAGCTTCGGAACCAGCGGCCACCGCGGCACTCCCTTCCACGGCACATTTACAGAGGCGCATATCCTGGCCATTACCCAGGCCATCTGTGATTACCGCCGGGAGCACGGCGTGGATGGCCCGCTGTACATGGGTAAGGACACGCACGCGCTTTCCCGGCCCGCGGAGCAAACCGCGATCGAGGTCCTCGCCGGCAATCGGGTGGAAACCATCATCCAGAAGGACGACGGTGTGACCCCCACGCCGGCCATTTCCCGCGCCATCCTGGTCTACAACCGGAATCGCATCGACCACCTGGCGGACGGGGTAGTTATCACCCCCTCGCACAATCCGCCACGCGACGGTGGCTTTAAATACAATCCTCCCAACGGCGGCCCGGCAGATTCCCAGGTGACGCAGTGGATCGAAGCGCGCGCCAATGAGCTGCTCCGGGCGGAAAACGCGGGCGTGCGGCGAATGCCGTTCACCGCCGCAGTTCGAGCCGCCACCACCCATGAGGAAGATTTCGCCCTGCCCTATGTGAATGACCTGCCGAGTGTGGTGAATCTGGAGGCCATTCGATCCGCTGGCATGAAGCTGGCCGTGGACCCTCTGGGCGGCGCTTCAAAATCCTATTGGGAGCTCATCAACGCGGTGCACGGATTGAACATCGCGGTGACCAACCCGGTGCTCGATCCGACTTTCGCCTTCATGACCGTGGATCATGACGGCGAGATTCGCATGGACTGCTCCAGCCGCTACGCCATGGCGCGCCTGATCGATTTGAAAGACAGGTACCGGCTCGCTTTCGGCAACGATCCGGATTCGGACCGCCACGGCATCGTCACTCCCGTTGCGGGCCTGATGAATCCCAATCAGTATCTGGCCGTGGCCATCCGCTACCTGCTCACGCATCGGCCCATGTGGCCCAAGGACGCCGCGGTCGGCAAGACCCTGGTGAGCAGTTCGATGATTGACCGCGTGGTGCGCAAGCTCCACCGGCGGCTGTCTGAAGTCCCCGTGGGATTCAAATGGTTCACCGCCGGCTTGTTCGACGGCTCCTATTGCTTTGGCGGTGAGGAGAGCGCCGGAGCAAGCTTTCTGCGCCTGGATGGTTCCGTATGGACCACGGACAAAGACGGCATCATCCTGGCCCTGCTAGCGGCGGAGATCACCGCCCGCACCGGCCAGGATCCCGGCAAACTCTACCGGGAACTGACTGCGGAATTCGGCACTCCCTTCTATACGCGGATTGACGCCCCGGCCACGCCGGAGCAGAAGGCGAAGTTGCAGAAGCTTTCGACCGAAAATGTCCGAGAGTCCGAGCTGGCCGGCGAGCCGATCCTCGAAAAGCTCACCCGGGCCCCGGGAAACAACGCCCCCATCGGCGGCCTGAAGGTGGTGACCTCCAATGGCTGGTTTGCCGCGCGGCCCTCCGGCACGGAAAACATTTACAAAATCTACGCGGAAAGTTTCAGGGATGCGGCGCACCTGGACGCGCTGGTCGGCGAGGCCCGGCAGATTGTGAACAATTCCTTGCAGTGACGCTTTTGGCCGGCGGGTAGACTTCGAAGCATGGGTGGTCCAACGCAACCGGTAAAATCATCGCTGCGTGTTCCGCTGTTTCCGCCGGACGACCGCGCTTCGGGCGTCTTACTGCACATCACTTCGCTGCCTTCTCCCTACGGCATCGGCGATCTGGGGCCGGCCGCGCATGCCTGGGTGGACCGCTTGCAGGAGGCCGGGCAGGGCTGGTGGCAGGCATTGCCGCTTGGTCCCACCGGCTTCGGCAATTCTCCCTATCAATCTTTCTCGTCATTTGCCGGAAATGGATTGCTGGTCAGCCCGGAATTGCTGATTGCGGACGAATTGCTCGACCCCCAGACCTGCAAGTCGCGGTCCTTCCCCTCCGACTTCGTCGATTTTGGCGCCGTGATTCAGTTTAAAGAGGCGCTGCTCAGTCAGGCGTGGAATCGGTTCCGTGGCGGGGTGCGGAGCGGTCTGGCCACGGCCTACGACAGCTTTTGCCGTGAGCAGGAGCACTGGCTGGAAGACTACGCCCTATTTCGCGCCCTGAAACAGAAGTTCCATGGCGCCGCGTATCTGAACTGGCCCGTCAAGTTCGTGCGCCGCGAGCCCCAGGCGCTTGCGCAGGCGAGAGGGGAACTGGCGAATCCCATCGGCCAGGTGCGCTTTGCCCAGTTCCTTATGTTTCAGCAGTCCAGGCAGCTCAAGGAATACGCCCACGGCCGCGGCATCCGGCTAATCGGGGACCTTCCCTTCTACGTCTCTTCGGATTCGAGCGACGTCTGGGCTCATCCTGAGCTGTTCCTGCTGGATCCGCACGGACGTCCGCGCTTTGTCGCCGGTGTACCTCCGGACCTATTCAGTGCCGACGGGCAGTTGTGGGGCAATCCCATTTACGACTGGGAGGCGCTCCGCCGCTCCGGCTTCCGGTTTTACATCGATCGCGCGCGCGCCTTGCTCGAACACGTGGATGTCATCCGCCTGGATCATTTCCGCGGATTCGCTGCGGCCTGGCAGGTGGGCGCCCACGCCCGCACGGCGAAGAAGGGAAGCTGGGTCCCCGGTCCCGGTGCCGAATTCTTCCGCGCCGTCCAGGCCGAACTCGGCCACTTGCCCTTCATCGCCGAAGATTTGGGGATGATCACTCCGGACGTGTCCGCGCTTCGCGACGAATTTCACATTCCAGGGACAAAGGTGCTGCAGTTCGCCTTCGACGGCGTGCCGGACAATCCGCATCTTCCCGCCAACTATCCCTCGAATTCCGTGGTCTATACCGGAACTCACGATAACAACACCGCGCGCGGCTGGTTTGAGGCTCTTTCACAGAGCGAGCGCGATAGAGTCTGCGCCGGACTCGGGATCCAGGCCATCACTCCCGGTCTAATTGCCTGGAAATTGATAAGCGCGGCATGGGAGTCCAGAGCGGCGCTGGCCATGGCCCCGTTGCAGGATTTGCTCAGCTTGGGAGCAAAGGCGAGGATGAATCTGCCCGGTTCCTCCGACGGGAACTGGGGCTGGCGGGCGACGGAAGCCATGCTGCATCGGCCCGTCTTCCGTCAACTGCGCGACCTGACGGCGGCCGTGGGCCGGTTGCGCGCGACGCACCGTTCTCTCGCGTCCACCGCCACCGGGATGGGAAAATAACCTTCGCTTCAATGAATGCCAAACGAGTGAGAACGAGGCGGCGATGAGCACACCGGAAAAACCCCCAGCTCTTGTTCCGAGCCTTCAACAGGTCAACAGCGCCGGGCAGAGTTCCCCCCTTGGCGCCACGGTCGTGGCCGGCGGCGCCAATTTCAGCGTGTTTTCCCGGGACGCATCCCGGATTGAATTGTTGTTCTTCGACCGGGAAGACGACCCGCGCCCAGCCCGCGTGCTCCCGCTGGACCCTGTTCGGAATCGGACGTACCACTACTGGCACGTCTTCGTTCCAGGTGTTCAGCCCGGGCAGCTCTACGGGTATCGAGCGCACGGGCCGTGGGAATCTTCGAATGGCCTGCGGTTCGACCCCGAAAAGGTATTGTTGGATCCCTATGGTCGCGGGGTGGTTGTGCCCGGCGGGTACTCGCGCGTGGCCGCGCAGGAAAAGGGCGACAACGCGGCAGTGGCTATGAAAAGCGTGGTGGTGGATCCACACTCCTATGACTGGGAGGGAGATGTCCCTCTGCGCCATCCCAGCTCACGTTCCATCGTCTACGAAATGCATGTGAAGGGTTTTACGCGCCATCCCAGCTCCGGCGTGCCGGAAGAAACGCGCGGCACCTACCGCGGGCTGATCGAAAAGATTCCCTATCTTCAGGATCTGGGGATTACTGCCGTGGAGCTGCTTCCGGTCTTTCAGTTTGATCAATACGATTGCCCGCCGGGGCGCGTCAACTACTGGGGATATGCGCCCGTTTCCTTCTTCGCGCCGCATCAGGCGTACAGTTCCAGGCGGGATCCCCTGGGTCCACTGGATGAATTTCGCGACATGGTGAAGGCCCTGCATCGCGCTGGCATCGAGGTCATTCTCGATGTCGTCTTCAACCACACCGCGGAGGGAAACCACGGCGGACCTACGCTGTGTTTCCGCGGATTCGACAATTGCGCCTACTACGTGTTGGAACCCGACCGAACCCATTACGCGAACTATAGCGGCACGGGGAACACGCTGAACGCCAATCATCCGGTGGTCCGCCGCATGATCGTGGAGAGCCTCCGCCACTGGGTCGTAGAGATGCACGTGGATGGGTTCCGATTCGACCTGGCTTCCATCCTGGCCCGCGACTCGAGCGGCCAGGTGCTCTCCAATCCCCCGGTCCTCTGGGACATCGAGACGGATCCGGCCCTGGCCGGCACCAAGATGATCGCCGAAGCCTGGGATGCCGCTGGGCTCTATCAGGTGGGCAGCTTCGTCGGGGATAGCTGGAAGGAGTGGAACGGACGTTTTCGCGACGACGTGCGCAGCTTCTTCCGGGGAGAACCCGGAGCCCTCTCCCGCTTCGCGGACCGCTGGCTCGGCAGCCACGAAATCTACGGCCACAAGCAACGCGAGGCCGAGCAGAGCGTGAACTTTGTCACTTGCCACGATGGATTCACCCTCAATGATCTGGTCTCGTACAACCAGAAGCACAACGAAGCCAATGGCGAAGAGAATCGCGACGGCGGAGACGACAACCGCAGTTGGAACTGCGGCACAGAAGGTCCCAGCGATGATCCGGAGATTGAACGCCTGCGGAATCGCCAGGTGAGGAATTTTCTTACCGTGAGCTTGTTGTCTCTCGGCTTGCCAATGTTCGTGATGGGCGATGAGGTCCGGCGGACGCAGCAGGGCAACAACAACGCGTATTGCCAGGATGCCGAAGCCAACTGGTTTGATTGGACTTTGCTCCACAGGCACGCGGACGTGCTGCGGTTCGTCCAGCTTTTGAACGCCCGGCGCTCCCGGCGGGGCACTGGTCCCGAGCGCTTGCGAATGAGCTTGACGGAACTGCTCGAAGCGGCCGAGCACGCCTGGCATGGCACCAAACGGAACTCCCCCGATTGGAGCGAGCATTCGCACAGCGTGGCCTTCAGCGCCGTTCTGCCCCATCAAGGTCTCTCGGCCTTCTTCATCTTCAATGCCTACTGGGAGCTGCTGGAGTTCGAGTTGCCCCTGCTCGAATCAGGGCCGGGCCAATCCTGGCGGCGTTGGATTGATACCTCTCTCGATTCTCCGGAAGACATTGTGCAATGGCAGTCGGCACCCGCGGTTTCCGGATTCACCTATCGCGCTGGGCCCCGCTCGGTCGTCGTTCTGTGGGCCGGCCAGGGGGAAAGCGCGCTCTCCGCCTCTTGACCATGCTGCTTTGCTTCCACGCGCCTGCGCCGCTCGGCTCCCACGGGATTCAGGCCACACGACTTCTTGCCTTGGTGAGGTTGCCTTCCCCCTGCTAGTTTTGACAGTTCCCCGGCTCTCTCCCGAATCATAGTGTCGTCCCGAGGGGAGCATGCGCATCCCCGGTCTTTCCCGTCCCCTGGAATTCTGTGCGGTGGACGGTGCAAGCGCTCGCGCGTATTTGCTCACGCGCGCGGACGGGATTGGAATGCCAGTGAAGGGAAAGCCCGCCAGGCACACGTTGGATATCTCTCCCTCGCCTCCGCACAGGCAGGTGCCCAGGCCGCGTGGCCACAGCGGTTCTCGTTCGCTCGGCTTTGGAAGCAGGGCACTGCTGCCGCTGATGGGCGCTTTGCTGCTTGTGCTTGGCGCGAGCTTGTATCCACTGTCCGGCGCCGCATCGCACAATCCTTCCTCGCCGGGAGCCATGGCCGCGGCTCTCTCCAATTCACCGAACTCAGACCAGACCGCTCCGGCCGCGGGGGAAGGGGAGCACGGATTGCCCGCCAACGCGGTGGAAATTGGCCGCGTCTCCGGTTTCCCGGTCACCAATTCGATGATTGTCAGTTGGATCGTTGCCTTGGGATTGATTGCCTTCGCCCAGATCGCCACACGCAACATGAAGCAGGTTCCTGATGGCGCTCAGAACTTCCTCGAATGGCTGGTCGGCGGCCTCTACACATTTCTGGAAGGCATCATCGGCCCCCATTTAACCAAGCGCACCTTCTGGTACTTCGCCACGATTTTCATCTTCATCCTCTCCGCCAACTGGTTTGGGTTGCTTCCCGGAGTGGGCTCCATTGGCTGGGGACACCAGACGGCACACGGCTTCAAGATTGACCAACCCTTGCTCCGCGGCGCCAATGCAGACGTCAACATGACTCTGGCCATGGCCCTGCTTTTCTTTGCCCTCTGGATTTATTGGTCCTTCCGGGAAGTTGGGTTCGCCGGGTTCTTCAAGGAACTGTTCGGGCCAAAAGGAGATTCGACCGGCGTCATGAAGTGGCTGATGCTTGTGGTCTTCTTCGCGGCCGGCTGTCTGGAAGTAGTTTCCATTCTCTTCCGGCCGGTCTCCCTCACGTTTCGTCTCTACGGCAACATTTTTGCCGGAGAGAACATGCTGGAGGCCATGGCCAAGATGATTCCGGGATTCGGCTGGCTGCTGCCCATCCCGTTTTATTTTCTGGAGCTGTTGATGGGGCTGGTCCAGGCCATGGTTTTCATGCTGCTGACCGCCGTGTTCACGTTTCTGATGTGCCAGCACGAAGAGGCGCCGGGATCCGCGCACGGTTAAAAATCTGACGTTACCGCTTCTTTCTTCCGCCAGGGCGGAGAAAGCGGCGAGAAGGGGAAAAGAACACCAATGAACGGAAACTTGCATGTAGGGCTTGCCGCGCTGGGCGCTGCCATCGGGGTCGGCCTGATCGGCATGGGAGCTTCGGCCGCGGTCGGACGCAATCCCAACGCTTCCACGAAGATCATGGTGCAGTCCATTCTCTCCATCGCCTTCGCGGAAGCCATCGTCTTTTACGCCCTGTTCCTGGTGAAATAGGCACGCCGGGCGCAGCCAAGCACCCAGCCGCGCCCCCACACAGGGAGAAATGGCGATGATTAACGTGATTGCTTTACTGGCTGACGCTCAGAGCGGTGGCCGCGTCGAAACCATAGCCCGGACCTTTGGCGTCGATTGGCCCCATCTGGGGGCTCAGATCATCAGTTTTTCCATTGTCTGCGCCGTGCTGTATCGCTGGGCGTATCACCCTGTCCTCAAAATGCTGGAGGAGCGGCGCCAGCAGATCTCCTTGGGGTTGGCCAATTCGGAAAAGATAAATGCCGAACTGGCCAAGACTGAAACCATGCGCCAGGAGGTGTTGTCCAAGGCGCATGCCCAGGCCACCCAAATTGTCGAGGAGGCGCACGCCGCCGCCGCCCGGGTCGCAGAGCGCGAGTCCCAGAAAGCCGTCGCCTCCGCCCAGCAGATTGTCGCCAAGTCCCGCGACGCGGCCGCCCAGGATTACGCGCGCATGCTCGCTGAGTTGAAGCGCGAAGTGGGCCGCCTGGTCGTCCGCACCACGGCCTCCGTCACCGGAAAGATTTTGACCCCGGAGGATCAGCGCCGGTTGGCCGAGGAAACCGCCAAGCAGTTGCCGTCCTGAAAGGCTTGCGGAGACGCTGGGATGAAAGTCACGAAGCAAACCAAGCGCGAGGCCAGGCAGTTGTTCCGCCTGTGCGAGGTGAAGGGTTTTCTGGATGAAGGCCGCATCCGCGCCGCGGTCCAGAAGGCCATTCAGGAAAAGCCCAAGGGCTATCTGGCGTTGCTCTCGGCGTTGGAACGCTTGGTGCGCCTGGATCGCGAAAAACACACCGCGCAGGTGGAGACGGCCGTGCCCCTCCCCGCGGATTTGCAAGCGACCGTGAAGGCGCGGCTGGAGAAGGCGTATGGCCCGACGATCGAGGTCCGATTCGCCCAGAAGCCAGAGCTGATTGGCGGCATGAGAATTAAAGTGGGCAGCGATGTGTATGACGGCAGTGTTCAGTCCGAACTGGTCGAGCTCGAGAAACGGTTCTGAATCCCTGCACCAGAGGGTGCGGGCGCGCAGGGGCCGGAGCCGCGAGCGAACTGGTGCGTCGGACCGGCGGGAGTGATCGAAACATGGCAGACCTACTCAAGGAACTCGAAGTTCAAATCGCGGGAGTCAAAGCGTCGGCGGCCAAACAAAACGTCGGCGTGATCCGCGAGATTGGCGACGGCGTGGCCAAGGTCGAAGGCCTGGCCGATGCCATGCTCAATGAAATGCTCGACCTCGGCCACGGAGTGACCGGGCTGGCTCTGGATCTGGATGAGACGGAGGTCGGCGTCATTGTGCTGGGGGACTACACCCTGCTGGAAGAGGGCAGCGAGGTTCGCGCCACCGGCAAACTCCTGCAGGTTCCGGTGGGCAAGGGGCTGTTGGGCAGGGTGGTCAATACGCTGGGAGAGCCGCTGGACGGCAAGGGCCCGGTCAAGAGTGATGTCTCCTATCCGGTGGAGAAAATCGCCCCAGGGATCATACGCCGCCGACCGGTGAGCCAGCCAGTGCAGACGGGCATCATGCCCATTGACGCCATGATTCCCATCGGCCGCGGCCAGCGGGAATTGATCATCGGAGACCGTTCCACGGGCAAGACCACTATCTGCATCGACACCATCATCAGCCAGGCGCGCCTCAATAAAGCCGCAGAGGCCGCCGGCGACAAAGAGTATCGCCCGCTCTACTGCATCTACGTGGCCATCGGCCAAAAGCAATCCACCGTGGCCCGAATCATTTCTGTGCTCGAAGAAGCTGGGGCCATGCCGTACACCATCATCGTCGCATCTCCTGCGGCCGATTCCGCGGCCAGCCAATACCTGGCGCCATTTGCCGGGGCGGCCATGGGTGAATGGTTCATGGACAACGGGATGGACGCTCTGATCATCTATGACGACCTCTCGAAACACGCGGTGGCCTACCGGCAGGTTTCGCTGGTGTTGAAGCGCCCCTCCGGCCGAGAGGCTTTTCCGGGCGACGTATTCTACCTCCACAGCCGCTTGCTGGAGCGCGCCGCCCGCGTGGGGGAGAAGTATGGAAACGGCTCGCTTACCGCGCTTCCCATCATCGAAACGCAGGCCGGCGATGTCTCCGCCTACATCCCCACCAACGTCATCTCCATCACCGATGGGCAGATTTACCTGGAGACGGATTTGTTTTATCAGGGCATCCGCCCCGCCATCTCCGTCGGACTTTCGGTTTCCCGAGTCGGCTCTGCCGCGCAGCTCAAAGCCATGAAGCAGGTGGCCGGCCAGCTCAAGGGAGACCTCGCGCAGTTCCGCGAACTCGCGGCGTTCGCGCAGTTCGGTTCGGAACTCGACGCGACCACCCAGGCAAAGATCGACCGCGGCAAGCGCATCATGGAAGTCTTCAAGCAGCCCCAATACAGCCCCATCCCAGTCGAGGTCCAGGTGGCCGTGCTTTGGGCGGTCCAGAATGGCTACCTCGATCAGGTGCCGGTAAACCGGGTGAAGGAATATCAAACCAAGTTCACGGAATTCCTCGAGACCCGCAAGGAGGAATTGCTCCGGAAGATCAGCCGCGAAAGGCAGATCGGGGACGAACTGAAGGCGGAATTGAAAGCCGCCGCGGAGCAATTCAAAGACTCATGGAAATGAACGCGGATTCGCGCACAGCCCGCGACTCGGTGGCCGGTAGGGCGTCTCTGGCGCCGCTCCCGGTCCCGCGGGAATCGAGCGTGCCATGAACAGCCCGCGGGATTTGCGGCGGCGCATCAGGTCCGTCAGCAGCACGGCGCAGATCACCAAGGCCATGCAGATGGTGGCCGCGTCGAAGATGCATAAATCCCAGCAGGCCGCCCTGGCCGGACGGCCCTTCGTGCAGTTGCTCTACCTCATCCAGCGCGAAGCCACGCGTGGAATGGGCGATTTTACCCATCCGCTCCTGAAGGTGCGCGAAGTCCGCAAGCGGGCGGTCATCCTTGTGGCTACAGATAAAGGCCTGTGTGGAGCGTTGAACAGCAATGTGTTTCGCCTGGTTACCCAGTTCGATCCACATACCACCCTGTTCATCACCGCGGGACGCAAGGCCGCCCAGTTCATCGCGCGTACACATCGTCAGCTTGCCGCCGAATTCACCTACGGGGATTCCCCTACGGTCCCGGAGGCCAGGGCCATCGCAGCCTTTGCCCGCGAGCTCTTTCTGAAGGGCGAAGTGGACCAGGTCATGGTCGTGGCCACGCGCTTTCACAACACCCTTACGCAGGAGCCGGTCTGCCTCGAGTATCTTCCGGTGGGTGAAATCGCCCGCGCGAAGATCCCGATGGTTGTCGCCGAACTGCCGGAGGATGTTGGCCAAACCGATTTCGAATTCGAGCCCAGTGCGGCTTTCGTCCTCGGCTACTTTCTTCCGGCCTACACCAATGTCTTCATCTATCAGGCGCTGTTAAATGCCAGGGCCAGTGAGCAGAGTGCCCGCATGGTCTCGATGAAAAACGCCACCGACAATGCGGACGGCCTGATCAAGGAATTGACCCTGGAATACAACAAGCTCCGCCAGGGAAATATCACCAAGGAACTGCTGGAGATCGCCGGCGGGCAGGCGGGTTAGTCCGGAATCCGCGGGCGCGGCTCACGGAAGCGAGGCACGAACATGAACAAAGGGAAAATCGTCAAGGTCGTGGGACCGGTGGTGGATGTGGAATTTCCGGAATCGCTGCCCGGAATCTACAACGCCCTGTGTGTGGAATACAAGGTCCTGGGCGAATCCGCGAAAATAACTCTCGAAGTGCAACAGCACCTGGGCGATCAACTGGTCCGGGCCATCTCCATGTCCGGCACCGAAGGCCTCAAGCGCGGTTACGAAGTGACGGACAGCGGCTCCCCCATCTCCATGCCCGTGGGCGAGGGCGTGATGGGCCGCATCTTCGACGTCACCGGAAATCCCGTGGACGAGCGCGGCCCGGTCAAGGCCGAGAAGTACTATCCCATCCACCGCCAGCCGCCCCCGTTGGCAGACCAATCCACCTCCCCGCAGGTACTCCCCACCGGCATCAAGGTCATTGACCTGATCTGCCCGTTCCTGAAGGGCGGAAAAGTGGGTGCTTTCGGCGGCGCCGGCGTCGGCAAAACCGTGGTCATCATGGAGCTGATCAACAATATCGCCAAGCTGCATGGAGGCGTTTCCGTATTCGCCGGCGTTGGCGAGCGCACCCGCGAAGGGAACGATCTCTACCACGAAATGACCGAAGCGGGCGTCATCAAGCAGGACGACCTGGGCGCCTCCAAAATCGCTTTGGTCTATGGCCAGATGAACGAGCCGCCGGGGGCCCGCCTGCGCGTGGCCCTGGCGGGGTTGGCCATCACCGAATATTTCCGCGACGAGAAAAATCAGGACGTGCTCCTGTTCATCGACAACATCTTTCGCTTTTCGCAGGCCGGCTCCGAAGTCTCGGCATTGCTCGGCCGCACCGCCAGCGCCGTCGGTTACCAGCCGACGCTGGCCGCGGAAATGGGCGTCCTCCAGGAGCGCATCACATCCACGAAGAAGGGCTCGATTACCTCGTTCCAGGCTGTGTACGTGCCTGCCGACGACCTGACCGATCCTGCGCCCGCGACCACCTTTGCTCATTTGGACGCCACCATCGTTCTGGAGCGCGCCATCGCTGAGTTGGGCATTTACCCCGCGGTAGATCCCTTGGCTTCAACTTCCCGCGCGCTGGCCCCGGAGATTGTGGGTAACGAGCACTACGAAGTGGCGCGGGGAGTGCAAAAGGTCCTGCAGCGCTACAAGGACCTACAGGACATCATCGCTATTCTGGGCATGGATGAGCTCTCCCCGGAAGACAAGCTCACCGTCTTCCGCGCGCGCAAGATCCAGCGCTTCCTGAGCCAGCCTTTCAGCGTGGCCCAGGTCTTCACGGGCCGGGAGGGCAAGCAGGTGCCCGTAGCGGACACCGTGCGCGGTTTCAAGGAAATCCTCGATGGAAAGCACGACGAAGTGCCGGAGAGCAATTTCTATATGAAGGGCCCGATTGAGGAAATTCAAAAAGGCTGAGGCGGAGCGCTGAGGGACAGCCTGACTCCCAGGACGGTTGAACATGGCCATCACGATGAAGTTGGAGATAGTGACCCCGGAAGCCGTGGTGTATTCCCAGGACGTGGAAGCCGTCACGCTCCAGGGCACGGAGGGCGAAATGACTGTCCTTCCGGAGCACGTTCGCATGATGACCCAGCTTGTTCCCGGCGAAATGATCGTGCGCAAACAGGGCCAGGAGGAATTTCTGGCGGTGGGTCAGGGGCTGGTGATGATCACCGCGAACCGCGTGGCCGTGGCGACGGACATGGCCGTGGCCGTCGAAAACATTGACGACGCCAAGGTGGAGGAGGCCCGCCAGCGCGCCGCCGCCCGCCTGCGGGAAAAGCTCTCTTCCGAAGAAGTGGCCTTCGTAAACGCCGCGCTGGCGCGCTCGCTGGCGCAATTGAACGTCAAGCGCCGCCATCATAAGTAATCGAGAAGAAACTCGGGTGAAATCCCTGCGCGGTCTTACGGGTCGCCCTGCGGCTAGTTGCCGCTCGCGCGAAACGCCCGTCCGGCCAGTCCCGGCAGGAGTTGGAGTCTGCCCGTCGAACCCGGAACCGCGGACCATGCCGGGGTCAACTCGATCATCACGCGAGTATCACTTCCCGGCAGAACTGTCAGGATGCCTCCACCCACCTCCGTCGACGCGATTGGGAATTCCAGCTCTTTCCCAAGCGCCATCGGCACAACACGGCCATCTCCCATCACCGCGCAACCGCCACCCGCGGCGCCGCATGGATTCTCCGTGCCGAGTAGTGACTCATGGGCCGCGGTCGCCGGCGCCAGCCGCAACCGGATCCAATCGTAGCTGATCGCGGGAAGGGAGGCGCGATCCCCCAGCGGGATCACGGGCCATTCACTGGCCCCCGACTTCACCAGCACGAACTGGCGCGGCTCAAGCGCAAGCCGCGGAAGCAGTTCCTGCCATTCCGATGGCCCCGCCACTTGATTCGGCACCGGGTGCAGCTCGATGCCGTTGAGAGTGAGGATCAGGGAGCGAATCTGATTTGATTCGGAACAGGATTCGCACGTGCGCGTGAGGTGTGCTACGGCCTGAACTGTGCCCACCGGGTTTACGGTTGGACAACCGCCGGTCGTGCCGCCCACGCCTACGCCGCCCGTTCCGCCACCCGGGTTTGAGATGAAGACGAAGCAGGAATTCTCACATCCACACATCGCAGGAACCGCCGTCAGCACGGCGAGCACGGCGAGCGCCCAGGGCCAGTCTCGAAGCGCCGCCCTCGGCCTGAACCGCAGCATTGAGAAGATCCTACCTCGGCGAACCCGCCGGAGGCGCCGGGCCGGAGACTCTTCCCGGCCTCAGCGCGTGAGCCGGAAGCGGCTCATTCCGATTCGTCGTCGGTTTCCTGCCAGGTCTTGTCCGGGTCGTAGCGTTCCATCGCCGAAGCGATCTTTGCCGTGTCCGGACCCAGATCCTTCTGGTACACGACTCCGTCGTAGCTGATGATAAACGTCTGCACTCCGGTCACCCGGTACTCGGCAGGCCAGGCTACCAGGGCAAAACCGCCGATCATCGCGCCGTTGACCACGTAATCCAACTGGCCCAGTCGAGCCGCTGGACCCTGGCCCTTCAGGACCTTGAAGTGGTAGCCGTGGAAGGGTTCACCGCGCTTCATATAGCCCTGCTCGATGGCCGTGGCTACGCCCTCGCCAACCGGGCCACCCCAGGATCCATCGGGGTTTTTCCATGCCAAGCCGTCGTGTTTGCCCGGCGAGCTGATGATGCGCTGGGCGTACTGGTTCACTCCGGAGTCATCGTGAATTTGCTCTGCGTACTCCTCCTGAGCTTCCGCGTAGCCGCGACAGACGTTGATGGCGTCGAGTTCGTTGGCTCCGATGCGCCGCCGCAAAATCTCGTCGTGCGCGGCCGCGGTATCGAAATACCATTTGCCGCCTTTCTTCACCAGGGGGATGGGAACCGGCCAGTCGTCGTTTCCGACCGCGAGAGTGGCCAGTGACTTGTTCTTCGGGTCCGGGACCACCACCGTCTTTTCCCTGGCTTTCGCGGCAAACGACGTTGCGCGTTTCTTGTCCTGGACCGCGTCCTCGGACTCGACCAGGTCTTTTCCGCTCGCACCGAGGATTTCGATTAGCGCGGGCACGTTGAAATCGCCGGCCGCCGCAGTGAGCGCGTCGGCGGCATCCTTCGGCGTGGCAAACGCCTTTCCCATAGCCTGTGTTTGCGCTTGGCCGTGCGATGGGGCCGCCAAAACGAGGCTGCAGGTCATGGCCAGCACGATCAGGGCGCCCGTCCAGACCAGACCGTATGTAGCTTTCGTGTTCATGGCATTCTCCTTGGTCATGGCCTTCCTACCTCCTCCGCCCGCCGCCGCCGCCCCTGCCACCACCGCCGCCCCTGCCGCCCATGCTGGAGGAGCCGCGCGAACTGCTGGCGCGAGCGCCGCTTCCGCTCGAAGTACGTCCGCTGCCACCCAGCCCGCCTGCGCCACTTCCTCTGGACGCCCCGGTGCCTGCGCCGGTTGAAGCGCTTCGATTGCCGATGCGATCTGCCCCGCCACCGCCCCCACCGCCCCCGCGATTGCCGGCGCCCCCGCGGTCCATGGTTCCGGCCTGTGCCCCGCCGCGGCTGCCAGCGCCGCCACTTGGGCCTCCCATCTGTCGCCCAGAGGCTTGTTCCCGGCCTACATTTTGCCGCGCGCTATTCTGCCGGGCCGCCTGTGAAGACCCGCGCGTGGTGCCGCCAAACTTGTTCGCGGTCGCTTTATTCGAGTAAGGAGTCCCGCCACGGTGCTGCGGATTGTGTTGCCAGTTGCCGCCCTGCCCTCCGCGGCCGGGCTGCTGGGAGGGGCGATTGCCATTGTTGCGGTTGCCGTTGTTGATGTTGTTGCGGTTAAAATTATTGTTGTTGTTGATATTGATGTTATTGTTGCCGCCATGCCATCCGCAGTTGTAGCCCCAGCCTCCAGACCACATCGCGCCCATGGCCACGCCGATGCCGAAGGAGATTGCCATTCCCGCGGCGTAGTAGCCCGGCGGGGGATAGTAGATCGGCGGGTAGGGATAAACAGGCGGGCCGTAAACGACCACCGGGTTGTAACTGGGGACATAAACGACCTCGGGATTCGCCTGCTGGATTACGATCACCTGCTTGCTCTCCACCGTCTGCGTCTCCACTTTCATCTGCTCATTGGACTTCAGGTTCCCCTGGCCCTGGGCCTTGGCGCGCATCCGTTGCACGGCATCCATCACGTCCGATTGTTGTGCGAGGAAGGCATTTCCCAGGTCCGTGGTCCACTTGATATCGTCGGTCAGCCGCTTCACCACGTCCGGCAATCCGGCCAGGCCCTGGACGCTGGGATCCCAATCCTGCTTGGACACTGCGTCTTCCAGCGCTTTGTCCTTCAAATCCTTGTGCTGCCCCAGCCACTGCTGGAGTTGGACCAGTTCCAGCGGGTAAGTGGAAGCAGCAAGCACTTGCGCCAAGAGCGGGTCTGGATAGAGCGCGATGGGCGCCACCAGCGAATCAAGCTGGTCATTTGGAATCTTGGGAGCGTCTTGATCGGCTCCCTGGACCACGGGTTGGCCCAGTTCCGGCGCGACCGCCAGCGCCGTGAAGGGAATCAGCGTTACCGAACACACGATTGCGGTCAGCCGGCTCAATAGCCTTCGGATGGGAATCGGCATTTCTTCACTCCTTTTGCAACTCTTCACGGGCTCAACAGTAGTTGTGCGGTACGGCCTTACCTACTGGCAAAAGTGACAGTCCCAGTCCAAACCAGAAGTCCGGTGGACGATTCCGCCCTCAAGCCTTCGCTAGCAATTCCATCTGTGGCCGCGGATCTGGGGGAAGGGAACGCTACTCCCGGTCCTTGCTCAGCGTCAAGCCAATTCCCCTGTCATTTGTGACAGTTTGCTCCAGCCCGGAGCCGCACTACCGTGCCTCTTACCGCGGATTGCTGCGGCGAAGGATTCCATGAACTTCGCTCTTCCCCTGGCCCCGCCGGCGCGCTCGAAGCTTGAGGACAGTCACCGGCTTGAGATGTGCAAGATCGGCCGGTGGATGTACCGCCGAGGCCTGGTCGTCGCTTGCCAGGGCAATCTCTCGGTGCGCACGCAGGATGACCGGGTGCTCCTGACTCCTGGGGGTGTCTGCAAAGGGCACTTGCGCCCGCGGGATTTGCTGGTCACAGACCTGGACGGAATGCTGGTGAGCGGCTCGGGCAAACCATCCTCGGAACTGCAGATGCATCTGCTCTTTTACCGCGAACGGCCCGACGTCCGGGCCGTCTGCCACGCTCATCCCCCTACGGCAACTGGGTTTGCGGCAGCCGGGCGCGGTTTGGAAGAGGCGATTCTTCCGGAGATTGTTGTGCTGCTGGGAAAGATTCCCCTGGCCCCCTACGGAACACCCGGCACCTGGGATGTTTGTGCCGGTCTGGAATCGCTGGTTCCGCAGCACGATGCCATCCTGCTGGAGAACCACGGCGTGGTCACCTGCGGCAAAGACCTGATGACCGCGTTTCACCGCATGGAAACCGTTGAACAGTTTGCGAAGATTGTGCTCACTGCGGAGGCTCTGGGGGGAGCGCGCAGGCTTTCCCGCGAACAGGTGGAAACACTGGTCGCCGCGCGGCCGCGCTATGGCGTATCGCTGCCGGCAGTGGCCGTGGAGCCGCCGATGACCGCGGATGCCAAGGCGGTTCGTGTGCCCAGGCCGCGCCGCGATTTCAAGCCTTTCTACAAACACCACGCGCTGCGCTGATACCCAGGCCCGGACGACGAATCGTTCTTGCTCTCCGCGGCCTCATCCCGCAATGTCAATCCCCGCCTGCGGCGAAACGAAAGTATCTCCGGCGATCACACTGCGGATGGCGCGCAGGAGTTCGTTGGCCGCCCGGGGCTTCACCACATATCCCGTGGCCCCGGAGTCAAGACAGGTGCGCACAAAATCGGCTCCGGTGTGAACCGTCAGGAAGATGATCTTGGCCGTACACCCGGCTTTCCTCAATTGTTCCACAGCCTCAATGCCGTTTAGGATCGGCATGGAGATATCCGTGATAATCAGGTCGGGTGCCAATCTCAGCGCGGCCTCCACCAAGGCCTGACCGTCGCTGACGCTTCCCAGTACCTCAAAATCCGCGCCCAACATGCTTCCAACGAACTGCGGGAAGTGCGGATGATCGTCTGCCAAGAGAATACCGATTTTCTTCAATTGGCCCGCCTGCCCCACGCGCCTTCTAAAGAGCAAAATGCGTTTCATTTCCCAGATTACGAGACCGAATGGAAACCTGCGCTTCGCGGTCCTCGCGCCTTAGCACGCTACAGGGGTGGCGAATCCTTCGCTACTGTTAACTCTGCCAGTGCAGGGATTTGCCGGGGTGACGAGGGCGCGAGGCGCGTGATAACATTTGCCTCCCTGGGGGTGAGCGTGGAGATTGATATGCCGTGCAGAATCTGCAATTCGGAGAGGGTCTCCACGTTTCAGGGCGAGCTCAGTGCCAGTTCACCGAGGTTGGAGGACGTCAAGAAGCAACCGATCTATGTCTGTGAGCAATTGCTGGTTTGCCTCGACTGCGGCTTTTCCGAGCTTAAGATTCCACCCGGAAAATTGGAAATGTTGAAGTTGGCAGCTCCGGACGGCAAGTTCTGAGCGATCCCCCGGTTCTCCCAAGACGCGACGCTCTACCCACCGCAGACGCTGCCGTGAATTTCGGGCGCTCCAGAACCCGGCTCGATTGGCGGATCAAGTCGGGCAAGTGGCTGTGCCGTTTTGGCACAGGTTCGGTCGGGGGGACTGGCAAAACTGACAGTTTGCAGGGGTTCAGCCAGAGGGCACGCTGACCAGCGCGGGTTATATCATCCCTCTTGGTTCCCAACGAGCCTGAGACTCCGGGGGAATTGGAGGAACCACAGCATCGCCGGGCGGGGAGACCCACCGGGGGTGGAAAGCAAAATGACTTTGGCTCGCGACGTGAACGCATTAGAGACAGTTCCGGCACTGATCCATGGGAGGAGAAGAATGACCAAGAAAATCATGACGGGTCTGGCCATGATTGCCGCCCTGGCAGCAGCGCCCGCGGTCCTGGCGCAAGCCGCAGCGCAGCCGCAGGCCGCGGCCCCGGCGCAAAAGGCCCCGGCCAAGACCGCAAAACGGGCGCCGACCGCGCAGGATTTAAATGTCCAGGAGTACGTGAAGCTCCTGCGCCAGAATGTGCGCTCCGATAAAGCCAAACTGATGGGCGCGGTCATGCAGTTGGACGCAGACCAGGCCGCGAAGTTCTGGCCCATTTACAAGGACTACTCGGCCGAGCTGGATAAGGTGAACGATCTTCGTGTGGCCAACATTGAAGACTACGCGAAGAATTACACCCAAATGACCGATCAGAAGGCCGACGAGCTGATTCACAATGCCATGGACTATCAAAAGCAGCGGAATGACCTGCTCGGGAAGTACTACGACCGGGTCAAGGAGTCCCTGGGCGCCATCACGGCCGCTCGTTTCGTCCAGGTGGAGCATCAACTGCTGCTGATCATTGATCTGCAGATTGCTTCGGAACTGCCGGTGGTGGGCTCATGATGCCGGGGAGGAAGACAGAAATGCGAATCGCTGCAACTTTGACTACGGCGCTCATTATGGGTCTGGCCGCGGGTCAGGCCCTGGCAAGTCCCAGGACCCCCCCTGCCGCCCAGCCGCAATCGGGCCAGGTAAGCGTGCCCGCCGGCACCCGGGTTCTGGTGCGCATGAAGGATTCCCTGGACACTAGCAGCAACAAGACCGGAGATCGCTTCACCGCGACCCTGGAAACGGATTTGCTGGCTGGGAACACTGTTGCCGTACGCCGGGGAGCCACCGTCTATGGCCGCTTGGCGAAAGCCAATTCGGCCGGCAGGTATAAGGGTAGCTCGGAACTTAGTCTGGAGTTGACCGACATCGTGATCGGCGGCAAGACCTACCCGCTCCTCACCAACACTTACGACGTCAAAGGAAAAGGCGAGGGTGGCGAGACTACGAAAAAGGTACTGGGGGGCGCGGGACTCGGCGCGCTCATCGGGGGGATTGCCGGAGGTGGAACCGGTGCGGCCATTGGCGCCGTCTCCGGGGCCGCCGTGGGAACCGGCGTGGCGGCCAGTAAGAAAGGCCAGCAGCTCTCGGTTCCCAGCGAGACGCTTCTGGAGTTTCGTCTACAGCAGCCGGCCTCGCTGCCTGCGCGGTAGCACCTCCGGTTTTCAGCCGGCATCTCCCGGCTGCCGCACGCGCGGTGCCTGGCGGGCGCCGCGCGCAGGGCCGGAACTCGTCAGCGCTCCTCAATATTCGTCAGGCGCCACGGTCCGGAACCGTAAGTTTCAAACGTCACTTGGTTGTTTTTATCCACTTTGAACCGGCCCGCGAGCACCAGGTTCCCCTGGCTCTTCTTCGGGTCGCTGGCCAAATTGAGCTCCACCGCCGAGAGGTCATAATCCAGGGTGCGGCCGGCCGCGGCTGCCTCTCCCACGTTGATGGGCCGGTCCGTAATCAAGCGGATGGTGCGGCCATTCTCTCCAGGGAAGTTTCGGATGTATGCGATCTGATATCCCAACGACCCGGTGATCGCCACGCGTCCTCGGGACTTCATCTTCGACAGCGCCTTCACCAGGGCGTCATGGCCGCCGCTCTGGAATGCGTCGATCAGCGTCTTCTGGTCCGCGGGAGTCGAATAGGATTCGATGGTGATGGTGATATGGATCAATTTCCCCGCCGCGCGCATTTCTCCCCGGGCGATCGCCTGGATCACTTCGCGTTTGGGCTGATCCTGACCCGAAGCCACGCTCCCCGCCAGCAGCATCAAGCTCAAGAGCATCGCAATTTGTGAGCAACGCCGACGCGTGCTTTGGTTCATTTTCCGCCTCCTTATCCAGCTTGGAACTGGATTATAAGCCCCAAAGCGAGGACGGCCGCCCCCGGGAATCTTGCGTCTGCGCCGCGAGGGCGCGTCCAGAGAAGGCGAGCGCGCCCACCCTACCCGGTTTCTCGCCGCACATAAGCCTGCTGGCCTGGGGCCGGGTGCCCGGCCCGGAACCGGACTGGTTTTCCAGAAGGCTCCAGGCCTGTCATTATTGACAGTTCTCGGGATGACCCTCGTGACTCAGGATGGCAGAACGAAAGGAAATCTCTGTGGCACTTCCAAAGGTCATGCTGGCGGACGATCACACTCTTCTCGTCGAGGCATTCCGCAAGCTGTTGGAACCCCATTGCGATATTGTAGGCACTGTTTCTGACGGTCGGGCGCTCCTGGAACTCGCCCCGGAACTCAACCCCAAGGTCATCGTCCTGGATATCGGCATGCCGCTGATGAATGGCCTGGAAGCCGGCCGGCGCTTGAAAGAGCGCATGCCCGGCGTGAAGTTGATCTTCCTGACCATGAATGAGGATCCCGACTTGGCTGTGGAAGCGATGCGCTGCGGCGCCTCGGGCTACCTGCTGAAGAGCTCCGCGGCGTCGGAGCTGATTGGCGCCATCCAGATGGCTCTGAAAGGGAAATCCTACGTTACTCCCCAGATTGCCGGCGAAATGCAGAAGGCGTTCATCAACAGTCCGGGGGCCAATAAGCGCGCCAAGGTCCTTTCTCCCCGGCAAAAGGAAGTCGTGCAGTTGCTCGCCGAAGGCAAGTCCATGAAGCAAATCGCCAGCATTCTCAATGTGACTCCACGCACGGTTGCGTTCCACAAATACCGCGTGATGGAGGCCTTGCACCTCGATACCACCGCGCAACTGATTCAGTTTGCGATTAAGTCCCGGATTCTTGTGCCTTAGCTATTCTGGTGGTTTGGTTCCCGGCAATCCTGCGGGCCTCACGTTCGCTGTTTCTGAAGCGGCAGTTTCTTCAAAGGGTTCCGGTATGCCGGAACAACCACCCGGGTTCTGACCCCCTGATCGATACTGGACAAAAAAGAGGAGAGGCGACCCCTGTTGTGGGGTGGTCAGCGATTTTTGCCGACACGAGGGGGTGAGGTCGCCTCTATGCCGGGAGAAGTTACCCCGGCCCCGTTTTCGCCGAAACTGTCAAAAGTTGCAGTTTTTCCGGTTCGGGAACACCGGGATGCAGCCGGGTCCCTGCTAATTTTGACAGTGGGAGCAGGGCGGGAACGCCCGCATTCTGGGTGAGAGAGTGACCAAGGACGCAGAAGGAGAATGTCATGCACTGCAAGGCTAGATTGATCTTGGCCGGCTTGGTGTGCTGTTTGGCCGCCCAAGGCTCCCTCGCGCAAGCTCCGCAGGAGATTCCTGACTCCAACCTGACGAGCAAGTCCGTCGTGGCCATCGGCTACCGGGTTGGTGGGGGCAGCACGAAGGTCGATCTGAACGGCACCGACCTGATGCCCGAGGCCCGTGGCGAGGCCAAAGTCGAGGCCAAGGCCGGAGCCACCAGCATTGAGGTTTCCGTTTCGAATCTGCCGCCCCCTTCCAAGCTGGGCGCGGAGTTCCTCACATACGTGCTCTGGGTGGTCACGCCCGACGGCCGCACCGGCAACACCGGCGAGATTCTCACCGACAAAAACGGCCAGGGCAAGCTGCGCGCGACCACTCCGGCTCAGACCTTTTGTTTGATTGTTACCGCCGAGCCGTACTTCGCTGTGCGTGTTCCCAGCGAGATGGTGGTCCTGGAAAACGATACGCGGCAAGGCACCAAGGGGCAGATCTTCCCGGTCAACGATTTCAAACTGATGAAGCGAGCCCAGTATGAGAAGTTGGGAAACCCGCTGGGCATGTCCCCTGACCTCGAGCGCGTCCCGTTGCAGTTGTATGAGGCTCGCAACGCCGTGGACATCGCCAAGTCGCGCGGGGCTGAAAAGGATGCCCCGGAAATCTTCATCAAGGCGACCACCAGCCTCCAGAAGGCGGAGAATGCGCTGACCCAGAAAGCCGACAAAAAAGAAATCATCTCCCTCTCACGGCAGGCCGCGCAGTTCGCCGAGGACGCGCGGGCGCTGGCCGCCCAGCGCCAGGACCAGGCCCGCATCGCTGCGGAACGCCAGGCCGCGGCCGCCCAGGCGCGTGCGGCCGCCGAGGCCAAGGCAGCCGCGGAAGCCGCGGAAGCCAAGCGAAAAGCGGATGAGGAAGCACAGCGTCAGGCCGAACTGGCCGTAGCGCGGGAAGCACAGATGAAAGCGGAAGCAGAAGCGGCCGCGGTCAAGGCCAAGGCGGAGCTGGATGCCCAGAAGGCCAAGGAGGAAGCGGCCCAGGCGGAGGCCGCGCGCGCGCAGAAGGCGGCCGCCGATTTGCGCGCCCAGCTCCTCGAGCAATTCAACCGCGTCCTCGAAACTCGCGATACTCCCCGTGGGCTGGTGGTCAACATGGGCGATGTGCTCTT
This sequence comes from Binatia bacterium, assembly GCA_035517515.1. Lineage (GTDB taxonomy): Bacteria > Acidobacteriota > Terriglobia > Acidiferrales > UBA7541 > JOPF136. The sequence continues at coordinate 17,634 of DATIYQ010000179.1, read as the reverse complement.
TGACACCGGCAAATTTAACCTGCGTCCCGAGGCCAGGGAAAAGCTCGCCAAACTCTCCGGCATCATTCTCGCGCATCCCGGGCTGAACCTGGCCGTGGAAGGCTACACGGACAGCACAGGAAGCGATGAATTGAATCAAAAGCTTTCGGAAAAGCGGGCCGACGCCGTTCGAGCCTATTTGGTCGAGCAGGGACTTCCGGATGCCAGCGTAAATTCCCAGGGCTTTGGCAAGTCCTCCCCCGTGGCCGACAACAACACTGCGGCCGGCAGGCAGAAAAATCGCCGGGTGGAGATCGTGGTCTCCGGCGAAGTGATCGGCCAAAAAATCGGCAAATAATCCCGGAATTCTCTAGGATACTGGGCATCCCCGGCCCGTTTGGCCGGCTGCGGGGCGATCTCCGGATGGCCCTTCGCCCTGGGAGCATTGCCCCGGGCCTTCGATACGGACGCAAACCGAGGAGAGCGCTTTGGCAGGCAGGGAATCCACTGCACCTATCATCGTAGCCCCTATCGAACGGCTCACCACCCCCTTCTCGCGGTTTGCGCGCATGGAGGCCTCCGGCGGAATTCTGCTCTTGCTATGTACCGTCCTGGCGCTGGTGTGGGCCAACTCCCCGTGGGAGGAAGCTTACTCCCATTTCTGGCACGTGCCCCTGGCGGTCGGTTTTGGCCGCACGTTTCTCTCCGAGAGCCGCCATTTCTGGATCAATGACGGGCTCATGGCCATTTTTTTCTTCCTGGTGGGCCTGGAGATCAAACGCGAAGTGTTGATCGGCGAACTCTCTTCCCTGAAGCGCGCGGCCTTTCCGTTTATCGCCGCGGTCGGCGGCAGCCTGGTTCCCGCCCTGCTTTATATCGCGATCAATCGGTCCAACGCGGCGGCACACGGGTGGGGAATTCCCATGGCCACCGACATCGCTTTCGCGCTGGGCGTGCTGGCGCTGCTGGGAAATCGCGTCCCCCCGCCCCTGAAGGTATTTGTGGCCGCACTGGCCATCGTGGACGACATTCTGTGCGTATTGGTCATTTCGCTTTTTTATACGGAATCCATCTCGTTTCTGAATTTGGGGCTTGCCTTCGTGGGCCTCGCCCTTTCGTGCCTGGCCAATTGGGCCGGAGTGCGCAATCCCATGATCTATGCGGTCATCAGCCTGTTCGTTTGGGGCGCGGTGCTCAATTCCGGCGTGCACGCCACCATCGCCGGCGTGCTCATGGCTTTCACCATTCCCGCCACCACGTACATCGACCGGCCGAAATTCCTCGAGCGCAGCAGGGAATTGCTCCGCCGGATGGAAACCGCCGGGGAGAACTCCGCGGAGGAGCACGAGGCGGTCCATGGCATGGAACTCCAGTGCGAGTTGGTTCAGTCCCCCCTGCACCGCATTGAGCATCGCCTCCAGCCCTGGGTGAGTTTCTTCATCATGCCTCTGTTCGCCTTGGCCAACGCCGGGGTAAACGTCCTGGGAGGTTTGCGGGAGGCGCTCTCCCATCCCGTTACCTTCGGCGTCGCGCTCGGACTGTTCCTGGGGAAGCCGCTCGGAATCGGCGGATCGGCTTGGCTCGGCGTTAAGCTGGGCCTCGCTGTCCCGCCGGCTGGAGTGCACTGGAGACAGATCCTCGGCGCCGGCTGGTTGTGCGGAATCGGCTTCACCATGTCGCTCTTCGTTGCCGGCCTGGCCTTTGGCGAGGGGGCATTACTCGACATGTCCAAGATCGGCATCCTCGCCGCATCTTCCATCGCCGGCCTCGGAGGCGCAATGGTGCTTCGGAGCGGCCGGGTTCCGCCGCCGGCCGCGGAGCGCAATGCACCGTGAACGGCCGCGGGAGGAGTGTTGGTTGTCTTCCGGCCGGCCATCGCACCGCTCCCCGGGATCCGGCCCCTTGACTTGAGTTCATGGGCTTCGGCCCTGTCAATATTGACAGTATTCCGCCGACGTTCCGCCATCTAGGTTGGAAACCCGGTGGGGAGACTGTCCGCCCCGAGATGCTTCGAGCCGGGTATCGCCGCAGCGCAAATCCGGAAGTGGAGCGCCGCGACTGGAAATTTCGTACGGCCCGTGCAAATCCATCGGACTGCAGGCCAGTCTCTGGTAGTATGACCGCCGGTTCAGGCTCTTGTGTGCGGCATGCACCCGCGGAGCGTGCGTGATGGTGAAAAAGCGACTCAGCATCTTGGGAGTGTTACTCGCAGTTTTCGCTCTGTGGCCCGTCGGGTGCTCGAAGCCCAGCGTTCCCGCCGCCGGGCCGCCGAGCGTGGAAGTGGCCGAAGTCATTCAGAAAGATGTGCCCATCACCCGGGAGTGGGTGGCCACTCTCGACGGTTTCGTCAACGCGCAGATTCGCGCCCAGGTGAGCGGCATCCTGCTGCGCCAGGCGTATGCGAACGGGGCTTACGTCAAGAAAGGCGCGCCGCTCTTTGAGATCGACCCACGGCCGTTCCAGGCCGCGCTGGACCAGGCCAACGGAAACCTGGCGCAAGCCAAGGCAAATCTGCTGCGGGCAGATGCGCAGCTCGGCAAAACGGAATTGGACGTGGCCCGTTACACCCCGCTGGCCAAGGAAAGCGCCATCAGCCAACAGGAACTCGACGATGCCGTGCAGGCGGACCTGGCGGCCAAGGCCCAGGTGGAACAGGCCAAGGCGGCCATTGAATCCGCCAAGGCCGCGGCCGAGTCTGCAAAACTAAATCTCGGCTTCTGCAACATTGTCGCTCCCATTGACGGCGTCACCGCCATCGCCACCGCGCAAGTCGGCGATTTCGTGGGTCCGCAGAGTGGAATCTTGACCACAGTTTCCACTGTGGATCCGATCCTGGCCACCATAACCCCGAGTGAGCAGGACTACCTGAGAGTCATGCGAGCCGCCGTGGAGCAGGGCCGCAGCGAGGACACTGTTCTACGCGGATTTGAGTGGCAGCTCAAACTCGCGGAGGGAAGTACGTTCCCGTCCAAGGGACGCTTCTATGCCATCAATCGCCAGGTGGATATAAGGACCGGGGCAATTGTGGTGCAACTTGAATTCCCAAACCCCGGCAATGTCCTGCGTCCCGGGGGATTCGGCAACGCCAGCACTGTCGTGCGGATTCAGCAGGGGGCCCTGCTGATACCGCAGCGCGCCGTCAGTGAAGTCCAGGGTGGATATATGGTCGCAACCGTGGATCACGCCAACAAGGCGACGCTCCACGCGGTCAAACTGGGTCAAAAGTTCGGAACGTGGTGGATCGTGGACGAGGGACTCAAACCCGGAGATCGGGTCGTGGCTGAGGGAGTGCAGGCCGTAAAGGATGGCGCACAGGTAACTCCTACACCGTTCAAGGAAAATCCTCCCGCGGCGGAAAAACCCGCCAAGACGAGTGGCGGGGAGTAGCCTCCGGCCATGCCAAGGTTCTTCATCAATCATCCGGTGATGTCCATGGTGATTTCGATCATCATGGTGATCGTGGGCACGGCCTCGATCTTCGCCCTACCCACTGCCCTATTCCCGGAAATTGCCGACCCGCAAATCCAGGTAGTCGCCATGTATCCCGGCGCGGATGCCGTCACCCTGGATCAGTCCGTGGCCACGCCCATCGAGCAGCAGATGAGCGGCGTGGACAACATGGAGTACATGTTCTCCCTCAACCCGAACAATGGCGGAACCAAGCTGACGGTGGATTTCAACATCAAGACCGATCCGAACACGGACCTGGTTCTTACCCAGATGCGCCAGTCGCAGGCCGCCTCGCAGCTCCCGTCGGAGGTGAACGCGCAGGGCGTTACCGTGCAGAAATCCACATCGGCCCCGTTCCTTCTCTTTGACTTGTCTTCTCCGGACGGAAGATACGACTCTGAATTTCTGGCCAATTACGGTTACATCAACCTGCTGAGCCCCTTGACCCGTGTCTATGGCGTCGCAAGCGTCAGCATCTTTGGCGCCGGCCAGTACGCCATGCGCTTCTGGGTCAACCCGGACCAGCTTGCCAAGCTCCAAATCACTGTTCCCGAAATCATCAGCGCGGTGAAGGCGCAGAACACCGTAAATCCGGCAGGACAGGTGGGTGGCGAACCGGTACCCACGGGGCAGGAATACACCTACGCGGTCATCGCCCAAGGCCGTTTAGTTACGGAGCAGGAATTCGGACAGATTGTGGTGCGCGCAAATCCGGATGGTTCGATCGTCCGGTTAAAAGATGTTGCCCGCGTGGAGCTGGGCTCCCAGTATTACAACTTGCAGGGCCGGCTCGACGGCAAGCCGACTGCGATCTTGGCCATCTACCAGCTTCCCGGATCCAACGCTATTGCCTCTGCCAAGGCGGTAAAAGCTCTGATGGTAGAGGCCAAAAAGAGTTTCCCCCCGGGCCTGGAATATACCATCGCGCTGGACACGACCCTGCCCGTCACCGAAGGCATCAACGAAATTGTCCACACTCTGGTGGAGGCCATCGTACTCGTCATCATCGTTGTATTCCTGTTCCTGCAGGGCTGGCGGGCCACGTTAATTCCATTGCTGGCCGTTCCGGTGTCGTTGATTGGGACTTTTGCCGTCTTTCCTCTTCTGGGCTTCTCCATCAACACCCTCTCCCTGTTTGGCCTGGTACTTGCCATCGGCTTGGTGGTGGACGATGCCATCGTCGTGGTGGAGGCCATCGAGCATCACATCGAACATGGCCTCTCTCCGAAGGACGCTGCGTATAAAGCGATGGAGGAAGTTTCCGGTCCTGTGGTCGGCATCGCCGTGGTCCTTTCCGCCGTGTTTGTCCCCACGGCGTTCATTCCCGGCATCACCGGCCGCCTCTATCAACAGTTCGCGGTGACCATCGCCATTTCCGTCATCATCTCCGCTTTTAACGCCCTGACGCTCAGCCCGGCCCTGGGCGCACTCTTGCTCCGGCCCAAGAAGGAAGCCCGCGGACCACTCGGCAAGTTCTTCGGCTGGTTTAACCGCACATTTGCCCGCGCCACGGATGGTTACGTGGGCTGGTGCGGGGTGATGATTCGCAAGATCGGATTTACCGTGGTGCTCCTCATCGGCTTCATGTTTCTGGCCGGATTCTTCGGCAGCAAGCTCCCCCGGAGCTTCCTGCCCGAGGAAGACCAGGGCTATATCTTTGCCGCATTGCAATTGCCGGATGCTTCCTCCCTGCAGCGCACCTCGGCGGCTGCCGGGGATGTCGAGGCCATTCTAAAAAAGACACCGGGGATTGATCACGTCACCACTCTGATGGGCTTCAACCTGCTTAGCAACGTGCAGAATACCTACAGCGCGTTTTTCTGGGTCACACTCAAGGAATGGAAAGAGCGTACCGCTCCCGAAGAGCAGTACTGGCCCATAAAGATTCATCTGCTCACCGCGTTGCGGGAAATCGCACAAGGCAATGCGATTACCTTCCCGCCCCCTGCTATCCCGGGAGTGGGCGCATCCGGTGGGGCCACGTTTGTTCTCGAAGACCGGAGCGCGAGAGGGCTGGATTTTCTCCGGGAAAACACGGACAAATTCCTGGCTGAGGCGCGCAAAAGGCCGGAGTTCGCCGCTCTGTTTACGTTGGCTTTGCTAAACGTTCCCCAGCTCTCCGTCAACGTGGATCGCGACAAGGTCTTGAAACAGGGTCTGCCGCTCTCGGACGTTTACCAGACCCTGCAGGCTTTCATGGGCGGTGCGTTTATCAACTTCTTCAACCGGTTTGGGCGCACCTGGCAGGTTTACGTGCAGGCTGAGGGCGACTTCCGCACGCAAGCGGAGAATGTGGGCCGCTTTTACGTGCGCAACAACAACGGCCAGATGGTCCCGCTTTCTGCGGTCACCTCCATTGCTCCGCGTCTCGGCCCCGAGTTCACCATGCATTACAACATGTATCAGTGCGTGCAGATCAATGGCATCAACAAGCCCGGCTACAGTTCCGAACAGGCGATGCGGGCCCTCGAAGACGTCTTCGCAAAAACCATGCCGCCCGGCATGGGTTACGACTACATGGGGATGTCCTTCCAGGAACAGAAAGCGCAGCAGGGGGTTCCGCCCTCGGTGGTTTTCGGCCTTTCCTTCTTGTTCGTATTCCTGGTCCTGGCCGCCATGTATGAGAGCTGGACTCTGCCCTTTAGCGTTCTCCTGAGCACACCTGTGGCTGTGTTCGGCGCGTTTTCGGTCCTGTTTCTGCGCCGCGTCGTAGGATTGCTCGTCTTTCACGACTTCGGCAGCCTGGGCCTGGAGGACAACGTCTATGCCCAGATCGGCCTGGTCATGCTGATCGGACTTGCCGCCAAGAATGCCATTCTGATCGTCGAGTTTGCCAAGCTGGAATTTGAAAAGGGCAAGCCTCTTTCGGATGCCGCTTTGGAAGGCGCCAAGCTGCGCCTGCGCCCCATCCTCATGACCTCATTCGCTTTTCTCCTTGGCTGCGTCCCCTTGTGGAGGGCCTCCGGCGCGGGAGCTGTCTCTCGGCAGGTCATGGGCACAGCCGTGATCGGAGGCATGGGCGCCGCCAGCGGTATCGCCATATTCATCATTCCGGCTTTGTTCTATATCGTTGAAAAGCTCAGCGGCGCCAAACACGAAGCGGCGCCGGTTGGCCAGAGTCCGTCCCCTGCGCCAGGTGGAGCACACGGTGGAGACGACTAGTTTGCGGAATTGGAACGTGAGTGGATGAGAGCGGCCATACACCCATGAGCATTTCCACGATCTCCCGCGCTCGCCGCGATTCGCCCCGTCCGGGGCGCGCGCGCCCGGGGTGTGCCCCGGCGCCGACGATTGACAAGGGAATTGGGCTCGTCAACGGCCTCCGGTGTGTAATTTGCCTCGCTTTCGCCTCTTCACTCTTCCTGGCCGGGTGCGCTCTCGGTCCCAACTACAGGCGTCCCGAGGTCACTGTTCCCTCGGAATTCCGCGGCGAGCAGGGTGCGGCTCAGCAAGCCTCGCTGGCGGATCTGCCTTGGTGGGAAGTCTTCAAAGACCAGCGGCTCAAGGAACTGATCCAGACCGCGCTGGCCAATAACTACGATCTTCGCTCCGCGGTAACCCGTGTTGAACAGGCGCGGCAGATTGCGCGGCAGGCCAAGGCCCAGTATCTGCCCATGGTCAATTATCAAGCGGGCGCCGGCCATGGCGAAAATGAACTTGCCGGCACCATCGTCCCCAATGGGGGGCAGACGCAGGGGTCCTTTGTCGGTGCGCTCAGCGTCGCCTGGGAAGCAGACCTCTGGGGGCGCATCCGGCGCACCAACGAAGCAGCGCGCGCGCAATACCTAGCCACGGAAGAGGCCCGGCGTGGCGTAATGCTGTTGCTGGTCAGCGACGTGGCCCAGGCCTACTTCGAACTGCTGGAGCTGGATCTCGAACTCGAGATTGCCAAGCGCTCCACGCAAACCTTTACCGAGACCTTGAAGCTCTTCACCCAGCGCCTCGAGGGCGGCGTGGCCACTTTGCTGGATACCTCACGCGCCGAGGCCGCCCTGGGCACGGCCGCGGCCAATATCCCGGAACTCGAGCGCCAGATCGCCATCAAGGAAAATCAGATCTGCGTCCTGCTGGGAAGCAACCCCGCTGGCATTCAGCACACTGCCAAGCTCATTGACGAGGTCATTCCTCCGGAGATTCCCGCGGGGCTGCCCTCGGGGCTGCTGGAACGCCGGCCGGACATTCTGGAAGCGGAGCAGCAAGTGCGCGCGGCCAACGCCCAGGTGGGCGTGGCCATCGCCAACTTCTTCCCGCGCATTGGACTCACCACCTTTGTGGGGGGCGTCAGCTCTCCGCTTTCCCAGCTCTCCTCCGGCCAGACCCTCGCCTGGAGCATTGCGGGCAACGTGACCGGGCCAATTTACGAGGGCGGCGCGCTCCGCGCGCAGAAGCGGCAAGCCGTGGCTTTCTGGGAACAGACCAAATTGCAATACGAACAGACCGCCTTGAGCGCTTTTCAGGATGTGGCCAATGCCTTGATCTCCCGCCAGAAATTTGAGGGAGTGCGCGATCAACAGGAGCGCGCCGTGAAGGCCTATGAGGAATCGGTGCGGATTTCGCTGTTGCGGTATGTGGCCGGCAAAGCCAGCTATTTCGAGGTGCTCGACGCCCAATTGCAGTTGTACCCCGCAGAATACAGCCTGGCCATGACCGAGCTCAACCGGCGCACGGTGATCGTTCAGCTCTACAAGGCATTGGGAGGTGGCTGGAACCTCAGCGATCCCCAATGGATGGGGAACCAGCCCCAGCCGAATCCGCAAAACCCGCCCCCGCCGCAGAATCCGCCGCCCAGCGAACCCCGTCCTCAGTGACCCGCGGCGCGGCCCGCCGGTTGCGCCCAGCGCATCTCCGGCAGGCCAGGGCGGAATCCATCAGCCTAAAGTGACGGAGGATCGGCGGCAGCGTACGGCACCCGGACGAGGATTCGTGTGCCTTCGCCTGGCTTCGACAAGATCTCAAACTCTCCCCGCACCAGTTGAATGCGTTCCCGCATTCCCATCAGTCCGATGCCCAGGGAAAGGCGCGCCTGCTCCACGTTGAATCCCACGCCGTTGTCGGAGATGGCCAGCTTGACTTCGCGGGCATCGCCGGTGAGCCCTACCGTCACCTGCGTGGCGCGGCTATGCTTCTGGATGTTGTGTAGCGCCTCCTGGACCACGCGCAGGACGCACAGCCCTACGGATCCATCCAGCTCACGCGGGATTTCGTCGCACACGCACTGCACCGTGATCTTTTGCGCTCTCGAGAATTCGCGGCACTCCCCGCGAACTGTTTGCGCCAGGCCCAAAAATTCCAGCTTCCGGGAATACAATTGGTGGGAGAGTCGGCCCACCCTCTCCGCGATGGCCTGGGCCTTGGCGTACAGCTTGGAAGCATCCGGATGGCTCTGCCCCGGTTCGCCCGATACCGGCCGCCCCGCCCGCTGCAGTTGCACCGCTAGGATGGCCAGCGACTGGCCAATGTCGTCGTGCAGTTCTCGCGCAATCCGCGAGCGCTCCTCTTCTTGCGCCTTGAGCAGCCGGCCGGCAAATTCCGGAGACTCTCGGCCGGCAGCCTCCCCCTGGAAGAGTTCGTGCACTAGCACCAGAAATCCCCTGGTCTCGCCCGAATTGTCATCGCGAATCGCTGAGCAAGCAGTCCTTAGCCGGATCGGCACGCCATCACGCCGAATGACCCAGTTTTCCACGGCGGAGCCCGTGGCGCCACTGGACGGTTGATCTGCCATGCTTCGGGGATTGGTGGTCGTTGGCGGCAGGGGCAGGAATTTATCCAACGGCTCCTTAAGCAGCTCGCCCGGGGTATAGCCCAGCATTTCACACAACCGCTGGCTCGCGGTCACCCATTTGCCATCCGGGGTAATCTGCGCGATTCCCAGCCCCAGTTGTTCCAGCAGGGGTTGGAAGGGATTGAGCCGGTCCAGGAGGGCAGGCGCAAGTCTCGCGGTTCCTTCGGCCATCTCGTCCGGGGCTCCGTTCGCGGCTGGGGTAGAAATCTTGCGTCGCTTATGGATGCTACCGTACCCGCTCGCGCGGTGTCCAGCCGAGGAGCCCATCTTCCGCCGATTTGAGCATTCGCGGACAGTCCTGCGTGCTGTCCGCCTTCTGGTTGTCTCAACCGCAGATCTCCGATTCGGCTTTTGACTCCGCCTGGCTTGTGCCGCCCACAAGGAACACCGCGCAGGCGCAAAGCGGCGCGAATGCCTATTGCTCATCGGATCAGGATTCCCGGTACTGTCAGTTCTCACAGTATTCCTAGCCGCAGCTCGCTCCTAGCATGCGAAAGGGAATCGAAGGTGTTTCCCATGCGGAAGAACTGGAGGTGCTGGATGCCGCAAACAGTACGTGCGCGGTGTTTGTTGCTTGCCGTGGTTTCCCTGGCCGTCGCCCTTCTGCCTGGCTCGGGCACCGGCGCCCAGGACCGGCAAAAACCGGAGGAGTATCAGGCGCAGGCCTTTGGCCAGGGCACACAACTGGGCCAAACCTTCAACGTCACGGTCATCATCTATGAGTACTCGCTGCCGGAGGACCAGCAGATCCTGATCAAGTCGTTCGAGGCGGCAGGCATGCAGGGCCTGGTAAACGCTCTTTCCAAGATGCGCGCCAAAGGACACATTTCCATCACCGGCACGCTCGGCTATGACGTGGGCTATGTGCGGAGTTTTCCCACCGCGGACGGCCGCAAAATCCGCCTGATCACGAATCGGCCCATTACCTTTGGGGAGGCGTGGTGGGATACCGGTTCCGGGGGCAACTCCATGAGTTTCAATCTTTCCGCCCTGGAGCTGAATATCGACCAGAAGGATCAAAAGAAGGGCACAGGCACTTTGCTTCCGGCCTGCCAATTCCAGATCAACAAGGACCACGAATTGGAAATCGCGAATCTCCAGAATCCCTGGAAGCTCACGGACATCCTGCAGCGAAAGTAGGCCGCACGATAGGTCTCCCAAGAAGGAGCGCCTGCTGGTAGTATTCCGGTCCGATTGCGGGGGCGGTCTGCAACTCGCCGTTCGCCCGGAGTGTGAGGCGGGATAGAGTGGCCATGGAATCAGTCAGCATCAGCATCGCCGCGTTTGTGCTTTCCTTCGGGGCCGCACTGCTTGGATTGTTCCTGCGCACGTTTTTGCCGGACCACCATTTGAGCACCGAATCCAAGGACGTGGTCAAGCTGGGAATGGGACTGGTGGGCACCATGACCGCGCTGGTGCTGGGCCTGCTGGTCGCGTCCGCAAAAAACTTCTACGACACACAAAACACTGAGATCACAGATCTCTCCGCCAAAATCGTCTTCCTGGACCGGATTCTAGCGCACTACGGCCCGGAAACGCAGGAGATTCGCGGCTTGCTTCGAGTGGTGGTGGCCGGCGTTCTGGAGAAAACCTGGTCGAGCAAGGAGCTGTCAAAGGAGGCGGTGCGGGCCCCCGCGCTGGCCAATGAAGCCCTTTACGATAAGCTTCAAGACCTTACCCCCAAATCGGACGCGCAGCGCGCCATCCAGGCGCAGGCCATGGGAGTTCTGAGCAACCTGGGGCAAACGCGCTGGCTGATGTACGAGCAGCGAACCAGCGCCGTCTCCATGCCCCTGTTGGCCACGCTGATCTTCTGGCTCTCCATTACCTTCCTCAGTTTTGGTCTCTACGCGCCGGCCAACGGGACCGTGGTGACCAGTCTGTTTGCCTCCGCCATGTCCGTGGCCGGTGCGATTTACCTGATCATGGAAATGTACTCGCCTTACTCCGGCCTGATTCAGATCTCCAGCGCGCCGCTGCGGGCCGCGCTGGCCCACCTGGGCCAATGATGTGGCTGGACCTGCTTCAGGCGGAGTCCTCGCTTTGGTATGCAGCCACTAGACGCGCCACGGTAATGGCGATGTAGAGGACGCCGGTGGCCGCCTCCAGCACGGAGAGCATGCGCGCCATGGGCGTGGCCGGGACGATGTCTCCGTACCCCAGGGTAGTCAGCGTGGTCATGCTGAAATACAGGTGCGAATACGGGTTGAGTCTCGTCCCGGCGGGCAGCGCGGAAGTCACAAAGGATCCCGGAACAAGCGAGTCCAGGAAGTTGAAGACCGCGAAATAAAAAATTCCCAGTAAGAAGTACAGACTGACGGATACGTACAGGCGGCCGCTGGTGATCGGTCCGGATCGACCCAGGTGCAAGAACATGATGACGCAGACGGAGCCGAAGAATCCGGCCATCAGGGCCCAGTTAAAGGCCATGAAACCGCGAACCGGACTGTGGATGGCAAAAAGCGTTCCGCACAGGGAAATGACCGCGAGGATAAGCGGCGGCCAGCGCATGGCCGGTCTGTCAATGAGTTCTCGGGTGGCGACCACGAACGTCCAGTAGAGGGCGAGAAGAAACAGGATTTCGCCCTTTGGTCCCTCCCCTGCGAACGGGCTGATCAAAAACAGGAAAAGCAAGGAGAGCAGCAGCAGCAGGGCCCGGCGGTCCGCTTTCTTTGTGCGAAGTTTTTCAGATTCGTCCATGAACGTTTGCCGGCATCTGCCCCGTAATCTCAGAACGCGCGATTCTGGCCTGCGCCTCGCGTTCAGGGCCGCCTGGTGATGCCTATGGTCTCACCCCGAACCGGCAGGGACGCCTGTTACTTTTGGCAGTACTCCGGCGAGGTTCAGGCGGCTAGCCTGTGGGCAGGAAGGCCGGGCGCCGGTGGAAACTGCCGTTTTGTTCCCACGAACCCTCGGGCCGGAAGATCCGAGGTATTTATGACGGAGGTATCCCGGCCCGGGCTCCGCACCCCCCGGAAGATACTTTGCCACAGGAGGATACATCAACATGAAACGCACTTCTCCAGCGACATGGATCCAGCAGTCCGCGGGGGCGTTGGCCCTTTCGGCCGCCGTCTTTCTGGTGCTGGCCCCGCGCCCGGTAGCCGCCCAGAATCCGCAGATGCAGGAACGGGTGGCGGAAATCAAGCGGTCCATGGCCCAGAACAAACAAGCCCTGTCGCAATTCACCTGGCAAGAGCAGCAGACCATCAGCATCAAGGGCGAGGTCAAGAAGCAGAAATATTTCCAGGTGCAGATGGGGCCCGACGGAAAGCCCCAAAAGCAGGAGATCGATCCCCAGGAGCAGTCTTCCGGTGGCGGCCGCCAGCACGGTCTAAGGCACCGAATCAAAGAGGAGAAGACTGAAGAATACGAAGACTACGCAAAGCAAATCGCCGGCCTGGCCCAGGAATACATGCAGCAGGAGCCGAGCAGATTGCAGCAGCTTTACGAGCAGGGCAACGTGACGCTGGGATCGGCGGGGGCCCCGGGTGAAGTGCGCATCGTCATCCAGAATTACGTGAAGCAGGGGGACTCCGTAACCATCATTTACGGGCAGCCCCAGCATGCGGTCCAGAGCATTCAGATCGCCTCATACCTTAGTGATCCTTCGGACGCGGTCAAGATCAACGCCCAGTTCGCCCAGTTGCCCAACGGGCCGAACCACGTGTACGACCTGATAGTGAACGGCGTGAGTAAGCAATTGACGGTGGAAATGCAGAATTCGAATTACCAGCACATGTAGCGCGCCGAGTGCGGGGAAACAAGTGGGACGGAATTCTCCCGCTCAGGTGCGCGGACTCCGAGGAAAAGGCGCGCTGGGCCAGCCGATTGTCGCCGCTAGCCGTATGAGGTTTCTGCCAGCTCTGGCCGTCGTAATCCTGTTCCAGGCGGTCACGTGCCCAGCGGCGCATGCGCAGAGTTCGGGCTCGCCGGGACCGCAGGGGGAGTGGTGGCCCGAATACGACACCTATGTGCGATTGAACGACAGCGTCAGCCTGATGCTCGAGGCCTCCCGGACCACCGACGGCCAAAGCTTTAAATCAGCGGAGATCGGTCCGACCCTGTATTTCACGCTCAAGCCGATCCTGCGGCGCAAGCTGGATAGCAATGACCCGTCTAAGCGGAAATATCTGACGTTTGGCGCCGGCTACCGGTACATCCCCGCGGTCAATAATCCGGATGAAAATCGCGCTGAACTGGAGTTTACGCCGCGATACTACTTTCCCGGGCGGTTTCTGCTGAGCAACCGCAACCGGTTTGATCTCCGGGAGATCGGGGGAAGCTTCTCCTGGCGCTACCGTCCCAGGCTCACTCTGGAGCGCAGTTGTAGGGTCCTCGCGGTCTCCTTTTCGCCATATGCCCAGGGGGAGTTGTTCTACGACAGCCGCTACGGCATCTGGAACAAAAACATCTGGGAATTCGGCGTGATTTTTTCCGCCGGGCGGCGGCTGGATGTAAAACCCTACTACGCCCACTCGAATGACAGCCGTTCCTCCATTTCGCACGTAAATGCCGCGGGGCTCACGGTCTCCCTCTATTTTAGAAGTAACAAGGGTTGAGTTTGTATGATGGAGCAGGAGAGGAAGGTCTCTCGCGTGCCTGCCTTCACATCACTGCAAGCCGAAATGATGCGCTGGCAATTTCCCTCAGGTCGGTGTTCTTTCCTGCGGTTCTTCTCGGTGTGATTGCTGTCACATAGGTTTTCCTCTGGCACTTTTGACGGTGTTCGACATAGCGCGGGGCATGGCACCAAGGGTTTCCGACAGCGGGACACCATCGGGGTACTCCCGACGAGTCCAATCCCTCATTACTCGGTTCACGCCCTGGGCGTACAGGCAAATCTGATCGCACCGAAGAGCGGGTTCCTCGCGTTTTTCAAGTACTGCAAGGAACATGCGGCCGATGCCCGCGTGCATGCACTTCGACAAAGGCCAGTTCCCGCCCGTGAACGGCTTCTGATCGCTTACAATGTACGACGCCGGTTTCTTTTTCGTTCCGAGGGCTCTCAACCGCTACACGCTCAGCTCGCGCAACAAGTGTGTCACCAACCCGGACGGGTCGGTGGATTTGTATCTCCAGGCGGATTGTTCGGGGAAAGCGAAAGAGGCCAACTGGCTCGCGGCTCCGCGGGCGAAATTCATCCCGATGATACGCCTGTATTTGCCCAAGGAGACGCCGCCTCCATCATCGACGGCACCTGGAAGCCCCATGCCATCCAGGCGGCGCAATAGCCGACTGCGGGCCTGAGGGCATAATGCGTTTCGGCTAGGGGGGCAGGTGGGTCGGGGCCGCACGCGGCCTGTTAAAACTGACAGGTACATCGTGCAGCTTTGAGTGTATAGATTGCTTCGGGGGGATTTGAAAGGAATGACGCGCATGCGCACGTCTGGAGATGAACCATGAAGTCCAAAAGCTCGATCGTGGCAGTCGCGATTCTGGTGCTTTCTTTCGCCACACTCGCCCGCGCGCAGGATCCGGGATGGCCGCGGAGGATCACCAATGCGCAGGGCTCGCTGCTCTATTACCATCCCCAAGTGGATGATTGGCACGACTTCCAAACCTTGAAATGGCGGCATGCCTTCACCATTACTCCGGCCGGCGGCAAGGAAGTGCCCGGCGCGGCCACGCTGGAGGGAACGACCACGGCGGATATTTCCAGCCACACGGTGGTCATCACCAACATTCAGATTACGAATACTTATTTCCCCTCCCAGGATCCCGCCACCGCAAACAAGCTGAGCCAGCTGTTGAAGTCGTTTGTTCCCGCGACCACCACGGTTTCACTCGATCTGATCGTGGCCTCGACTCCGAAGCCCTCTGCCCCGCAAGGTGCTCAGCTTAACAATTCGCCGCCGGTGATTTTCGTCAGTAACACCCCGGCCATCCTGCTGCGCATCGATGGACCGCCCCGCTTCGAGCCGGTCCACGACACGCATCTGGAATACGCGGTGAACACGACCTGGCATCTTTTCCGGGAGAAGGAAAAGTCCACATACTTTCTGCTGGTGGACAAACAATGGCTCAGCAGCGGAAATCCTGAGGGCCCCTGGTCGCCCGCAAGCAAACTCCCCAAAGACATGGAGAAGATGGTGAAGGAGCCGGCCTGGGCGGACCTGAAAAGCGTGATTCCGCCGCAGGCCTCCGGCGGAGTGGTTCCCACCGTGTTTTACAGCACCAGTCCCGCGGATGTGATTCTTTTTGATGGCCAGCCTGCGTATGCCACGATTCCCGGGACACAACTGGTGTATGCCACCAACTCCAACAGCTACGTGTTCGTGTACTCGCCGACGCAAACCATCTATTACATGACCGCGGGCCGCTGGTTTAGCGCCTCCAGTCTGCAAGGTCCCTGGACCTACGCGACGGAAAGTCTGCCGGGCGATTTCGCCAAGATTCCACCGTCGAGTCCGCCGGGCATCGTGCTCTCCTCTGTGCCGGGCACGGACCAGGCCCAGGACGCGGTGCTGCTGGCTCAGGTGCCGACCACGGTGACGGTGAATGCGGCGGCGGCGGCGGCGCAGGCCAAGGTGACCTACGAGGGCCAGCCGAATTTCGCTCCGATTCAGGGAACCTCCATGTCCTATGCGACGAACACGCCGCAGCGGGTGATTCAGGTGGGCGATGCGTATTATCTGTGCCTGAACGGCATCTGGTTTCTCTCCGCAAGCCCGCAGGGGCCGTGGCAGACCGCGCAGTCCGTTCCGCAGCAGATTTACACGATCCCGCCCAGTTCGCCCGTCTACAACGTTACCTATGTGACGCAGACGACGTCATCCAGCGGCGACGTCCAAGCCAGCTACACGGCAGGCTATATGGGCGCGTTCGTGATGGGCGCGGCAGTCGGCGCCATCGTGGCCGGCGGCACCGGTTACTACTACCCGCCGGTTTATGGGGTTGGCGTTTACGGGTATCCTGCGTACCACCCGTATCCCTGCACCTACGGCGCGAATCCCTACTACAACACAACCACGGGAGCGTATGGCGCCTATCAAACCGCCTCCGGACCCTACGGCACGGCCACGCGCAGCGCTTCCTACAATCCCTACACCGGCACGGCCACTCGTACCGGGTCGGTCTCCACGCCCTACGGCAGCGCCGCAGCGGGCCAGGCGTATAACCCCTACACCGGAGCGTACGGGCAGACGAGACAGGGCTCGAACGCCTATGGGTCCTGGGGAAGTTCCACCGTGTCCACCCCCTACGGAAGCGCATCAGCGCAGCACCAGACCAGCGCCTACGGTTCTGAAGGCACAATGCAGACTTCGGCCGGTGGAAAGGCTGCCGCAACCAGCACCGCTTACGGCAATACGGCGGTGGGCAAGAGCGCCAGCGGCGACATGTATGCCGATCACAACGGAAACGTTTACAAGAACACCGGTTCCGGATGGCAAAGCTACAACAACGGAAGCTGGAACAATGTGAACTCGCAGCAAACCCAGCAGCACGCCCAAAGCTACCAGCAGCAGCATCCGGGCGGCGAGCAGGGAGGCGCCAGCCGCTCGGGCGGATGGGGTGGCGGCGGCTATAACTCATCGGAAATGAACCAGGAATTCCAGAACCGCCAGCGCGGAGAGACGCAGAGCCAGCGATCCGGCTCCTGGGGTGGTGGTGGTCGCAGCTTCGGCGGAGGAGGCAGGCGCCGGTAGCCGTTGCCGCCGGGCCATCCTGCCTTTAAGGAGCAGAGAATGGAGCAAGGAAGGGAGAAGCCATGAAACCTCGAATTCTGATCCTCGCGGCGCTGTGCTGCCTGCTGGTGCCGGCGGCATACGCGCAGGACGTGACCACCAACTTCATGCCGGGAACGGATTTTTCCAAGTTCCACACCTACCGCTGGGTGCCCATCGAGGGTGGCGTGCATCCCAACCAGATCGTGGATGCGCAGATCAAGCAGTCCATCGATGCGCAACTGGCTTCCAAGGGACTGGTGAAATCCACCACCGACAAGGCCGACCTCTTCGTCGGCTACCAGGCCGCTGTGGACCAGGAAAAGCAGTGGAACGCATACGGCATGGGTCCGGGCGTGCGGTGGGGTGGAATGGCCACGGCCACCAGTTCCACCATCAGCACTGGAACTCTGGTGCTGGATATGTACGACCCGGTGGCCAAGCAACTGGTCTGGACCGGAAGGGTGAGCAAGACCCTGGACCCAAGCAACAACCAGGAAAAGCGGCAGAAAAACCTGGACAAGGCCATGGCCAAACTACTGAAGAATTTCCCGCCTCAGGCCAAGTGAAGAATCAGCCTGGCCGGTGTCCCGGGTGTCTTCGACGCTCCCGCTGAGGCGGCCCGCTGCTTCTACGAAGTTTTCTTACGCCTATAGAGCACGTAATTGAAGCGCCCGTGCAGCCAGGCTTCCCGGGTCACGTCGTTTCGCTGGCTGTCCACGGATTCGTCGAGTACGTGCGCATAGTCGCCTCCCA
>DATIYQ010000178.1:0-3864 GCA_035517515.1 Binatia bacterium | reverse complement strand
CCAAGTGTCGCGCGTGTTCATTGCCAAAGACCGCGACACCGGCCGGGCCCGCGGATTCGCATTCGTGGAAATGCCGAATGACGAGGAAGCGGCCAAAGCCATCTCCGGATTGGATGGCAAGGAGTTCGGCGGCCGCAACCTCAAAGTCAACGAAGCGCGCCCCCGAGCCGAGCGGGGTGGCGGCGGCGGCGGTGGTGGTGGTTACGGCGGACGCGGGGGCGGCGGTGGCGGACGCGGGCGCGGCGGATATTCGAATGAAGACTATCGCGAAGCCCCGCGGCAGCCCCGCGAGCCTCGCTGGTAGTCTCCCGCGAGAGTTCACCATTCCAGCAGCAGAGACGTTCCTGCCGCGCTAATTTCCCCGGGCGGAAGCGGCAGCCGTTCCTTGCAGGACTTCCGCGATGGGAGGGCCTGCGCCGGGCGCCGCGCGCGGGTAGTCCTGGCCCAGCAATGCCGCAACGGTGGCGGCGATTTGCGACTGGGTGATGGGCGCCGAATGCGAGCGCTCACCCAGCGCCGGCGTATCCGGCCCGATCACCGCCAGCCAGATATTCTCCGAGCCCTTGATCTTCTGTCCGTGACTCTTCCATTCCACCGGGTCGTTGCCGCGGCCATGGTCCGTAGTGATCAGAAATGTGGTCTGCCCCCGGTATTCCGGCATCTGCTGCATGGTGTCCCACAGTTCGGCAACGAAATGGTCGAATTGATGGGCGCTCTCCAGCACCAGGTCGTAGCGTCCGGAGTGCGCCCAGTTGTCCGTTTCGCCGTAACCCACAAAGAGCACCCGGGGCTTCTGCGAACGCACGTAATCGAGCAGCGGAATCTGGAGGAAAGAATTGTAGGTGTCGTCTTCTTCCAGGCGCGTGGCGTGGTTATAGAGATAGTTCATCAGCTCTTCGCGCGGTGAGAGCGGCGCGCCGGTGTAGGGTGGGTCCCACCCGCAGCGCACTTCCAGGTGGCTGCGCGGCTGGTTGAAAATATTGGCGAACACGGCCCAGGTGGCAAATGCGGCTACCTGGCCGTGGAATTCCGGCAGGCCGTTCAGCCATTCGAAGACGGTCACATTGGGATTCGGGCCAAAGTCGTTGGAGTCTATTTTCGGATCCGGGCGGCCGGTGAGCATTTCGTTGTAGCCGGGATAGGAGAAGTTGAAGCCGTTGGTGACGCGGGCGATGCTGCCCCTGGACTGATTGCCGAAAATCTGGCCCTGCGCCGCCACCACTCCCCACAGGAAGGGAAAGAGCGCCTTGCGCCGCTCGGTGGCATCCTCGCGCCAATAGGCGCGCTTCAGGTCTTCCGGCTTGCCCCAAACGCCGCCATGCTTTGCATCGAGCAGCAGCGGGTCTGCGCCCTGAAAAACTTCCTGCCAGCGCAGGCCATCTGAGACGATCAACACCACGGCGCGCGTCCGGCGCCCACTCGCGGAGTTCCGCGGAGACGTGGGCGTGCCGCTTGCAACCAGACAGACCAGGGCAATCAGCATGGCCAGCAAGGTACCGCGAGGTTTCGTGGACATGGCCCCACCCGCCTTTCGTCCGGAGAGCTTCGCATTTTCTGCCGCGGGCCGCCAGTGAGCAGAAAGCCATTTCCCCGCGGGTCCGGGGCGCCGCGAATGCGCTAGAATACGCGGCGGGAAGGCGGGTAGAGGATTGCAGATGAAGCTCGCGAGAATTCTGCCGGCACTGGCGGTTGCGGCGTTGCTTCCGGCAGCCGCGGCGGCGCAGCATGGGCATCACCACAGCGGCGAACTGCAGAAGGATGCCAAGATGGTGATTCACCAGGTGGCCGGCGATGCCGTGGAGATCCGCCTGGGCCCCTACATTCTGCCCGCGCACACCCCCCACGACGCCATGCCCCAGGCCCCTGAATTTTTCTGGGATGTGCCCTTTGACGGCTGGCTCGTAGCATATTCCCCCAGCCTGCTGGACGCCGAGGGCAACGACATCGGCGCCAAACTGCTGCATCACGTGGCCTTTTACAATACCGGCCGCTCCGATTTCCTGTGCGGGGATAAAGAAGAACACATCTTCGGCGCCGGCGGAGAGATGAATCGCTGGCCGCCGCTGCCCGGATTCGGCTATGCCGTGCGCCATGGCGATCGCATCCGCATCAGCACCATGTTTCACAATCCCACCACGACCTCCTATCCGCAGGTTTTTCTTTCTGTGCAAGTGAGTTACATCACCGCGGAGAGCATTCAGCCGGGCGTGGCCCAGCCGCGCAGCGTGTATCCCGCGTGGTTTGATGTGATGCAATGCGGCGATTCGGGCTACGACCTGAAACCCGGGGACTCGGTGAAGAACGGGCAATTCCAGATGCACCTCTCCGGCCTGCTGCTGGGGCTGGGCGGGCACTTGCATGACTACGGCCATGCCATCACGGTTGCGGACGTGACCCGCAAGGAATCCATCGCCAAACTGGAGCCGGAACTGGATCCGGCCGGCTTGATCCTCTCCATGCCGGTGGTCACTTTTCTCTCCAGCGGAGGCTATCACCTGCTGGCGGGGGATGTGGTGCTGGTGAGCGCGCACTATTTTAATTCCACGGGGAGTCCGATTCCGGATGGCGCCATGGGCATCGCCGTCGGATATTTCCTGCCGGACGATCCCGCGGCCATGGAGACGTTTCGCCGCGCCCCGCGCGAGCGCAACCTCTCGCGCAAGTAAGAATCCCGCGGCCCCGCCTCTGCCGGGCGGGGCCACTGTGCAGAGCTTGGCGATCCAATCGTCGTCTCTGGATTGAGTGCCTGGATCGAACTTACATCTCTCCGGCCCGGGCGCGCATCTGTTCAGCAGGACTCTTCCAGCGTGCAGGACGGGCTCGAAGGGGCGAAACTGCCGGAAATGGAAAGGCCGGGAGCAAGGAGATTGATGAGCATGATGTCCCGCGAAGGTGTGCTGCGCTCCGGCCTGCTGGCTGCGGCCGCGATGATTTCTCCCGCATTGTTGTACGCGCAGGCGGCGCCCGGCCCGATCGCGCCGCCGGAGAGTTCCCTTCCGGATTCCACCCCGGCCCCGGCGCCCAAACCGCGCGGCCCCCAGCCGAAACCGACCATCGTCGGCTCCTGGAGATTGAATCGCGACGAGAGCGATGATCCCCGCCGAAAGCTGGAGGATGCGCAGCAATCCAGCGGCGGATCCGGCGGCCGCGGTGGCGGCGTGCACGGCGGCGGCTATCCTGGCGGGGGCTACCCTGGCGGGGGCTACCCTGGCGGCGGTTATCCCGGCGGTGGTTACCCCGGCGGTGGTTACCCCGGCGGTGGATATCCGGGCGGGGGCGGCGGCCGTCACGGACAGGGAACCTCTTATAACAGCGACGATCTGAATCGCATGAGCGACCTGATGACTCCGGCGCGCAACGTCACCGTGCTCAAATCCGAATCCGTGGTCGAAGTGACCGACGACCTCGACCGCAAGCGCGAGTTTTACACCGACGGGCGCAAAGTGGATAAATCCCGCAACTCGAAGGACGACTCGTACCGGGAAGGCAGCGCCCGCTGGGACGACACCAACCTGATCACGCAGGAAGACGGCCCCAAGGGTGGAAAAATCGAGCGCATCCTCACGCCCGTGGCCGGTGAAAACGGCATGCAGCTCAACGAGACCTTCAAGCTCATCGACAGCAAGGGAAACACCACCGCAGTGATTCGCTTCGTGTTCGACCGCACCGAGCCGGCGGCGGCATCGGACCACCCTTAGGCGCGGTCCCGCGGTCAGAGCGGGATATTGCCGTGCTTGCGTTTGGGATTGGTGTCGCGTTTTGTCTCCAGGGCGCGCAGGGCGGTGATCAGTTTCGGGCGGGTCAGGGCGGGCTGGATCACCGCGTCAATGTAGCCGCGCTCCGCGGCCACAAAGGGATTGGCAA
>DATIYQ010000177.1:0-7967 GCA_035517515.1 Binatia bacterium | reverse complement strand
GTGCGCCCGCCGCGCTCCATGGCGTCGGCGATGGGTTGGAGTTCCTCACGGGCCAGGCCGGCTGTTTGGAGGAGAACATCGGCCGAAGCAGCGATGTTTTGAACTTTGTTCGCCAGGTACATGGCGGCCATTTCCCGCGCGCCTTCCATTCCCTGCCGGCGGTCGCGGGCAATACTGCCGACGATGACTCCTCCCAAATCGAGCGACGCGGGATCCTTGCCCGCCTTGCGCGCGCCTTCTTCCATGAACGGGCGGGCATAGCGGCAAAATTCGGGGGTGGTGATGCTGGCGGTGAGCAATCCATCGGAGTGCGAGCCGGCCAGGCGCTGCAACACGGGACCGGTGGCGCCGACGTAGATGGGCACAATTCCGCGCGGGGAGTGTGCTTCCGGCCTCAGGGCCGGGAGGCTCGCGGAGAACGCTTTCCCCTGGTAGGTGAATTCCCTGCCCTCGAGCGCGGCGCGGATGATGTCCATGGATTCGCGCATCACCACCGCGGGGGACGCGGTCTTTTCGCCGCCTTCACCCTCTCCGGCCTCTTTCATGAAAATCTTGGAGGCGCCGAGGCCGAGCAGAAAGCGTCCTGGGCCGGCGGCTTCCTGCAGGACGCGCGCCTCCATGGCGATCTGGATGGGATGGCGCGTGTAGGGGGAGACGATTCCCCAGCCGATGGGAATGCGGCGCGTCTCGCGGGCGACAATCGCGGTGATGGCGGTGGAGGAGCGCGCCTCCATGCCGTGCTTGCGCCACCAGGGATAGGCTTCGGCCAGCCAGAAGGTGTCGAAGCCGGCGCGCTCGCAGGCCTGCGCCATGCGGACGGTTTCCTCGAGAGGCTCCATGCTGAGTTGCAGAACGCCAATTCGGAAGGGGACGGTCATCTTTGATTCCTGTTTTCAATCGGCCGAAGTGCGGGATGCAAGGGCACGGCATGCCGTGCCCCTACCACCCGGGCCAATCCGGTGGCGCGTGGCGCTACCTTTTCCACGATTGCTCTAAACCCTTCACGAGTGCCCACATGGCGCGATTGAGCGGCACGGGGACTCCAGTCTTTTCGGCGGCCCGCACGATGGCACCGTTCATGAAATCCACTTCCGTGGGCCGGCGCGCCTCGACGTCCTGGAGCATGCTGGCTTTGTGCGTGCCGGCGGCCTGGGCGGCGTAGCGAATCATTTGCTTGGGGTCGTCGTGCAAGGTGAGGCCCAGGGCGCGGGCCACGGCCATGCCCTCATCCACCAGAGCGTCGAACAGCGCGGCGGTGTGCGCATCCATTGCGGCGGTCCGGTGGTCCAGCCCGGTGAGCGCGCCCACGGGATTGGTGGCGGCGTTGAACACCAGTTTGCTCCACTGCGCGCCGCGCGCGTCGGGCAGGGCGATGGTTTCCATCCCGGCGTGATTCAGCACGTCCGCCAGGGCGGCGACGGTAATCAGGGGCGGCCCGCTGGGCTCGAACGGCCCGATCCAGGTTTTGCCCGGGATGTCGTAATGCACGTGCCCCGGCCCGGCCAGGCGCCCGGCGGGGAATGTGGTTCCGCGAATCACGAAGCGGACGAACTCGGCGATGATCTCTTCGTTGCCCACGCCGTTCTGCACGGAGCAGACGGCACTGCGTTCGTCGAAGGCATGGGCCGCGGCGGCAATGGCGGCCCGGGTGTGAATACTTTTGGTGGCCACGATTCCGAAATCGCAGAATGGAATCTCCCGGGCGTCCGCGGTGGCGCGGAGCCGGGCAGTGAAATCGGCCGCCCCGGTGATGCGCAGGCCGGACTCGTTGATGGCGCGGACATGTTCGGCATTCACGTCGCAGGCCCACACCTCAACGTCCTGGAGCCGCGCGAGGTGCGCGGCAAAAATGCTGCCCACAGCCCCGCAGCCAATCACCACGATGCGCAGTTCGGCCATGGTGCGGGTCAGGCTCCCGGCCGCTCATCGCCCCGGTAGAATTTCCAGGGAATCGGGGTGAGACATTCGCCTTCGCTTTTTCCGACGCGATACATGTCCTGGGTGTAGAGGCAGACTTTTCCGTGGGCATCCACCACCTGGGGATGAAAGGAGAAGACCATGTTCTCGCGGAGGATGGCCGGATCGTTGGCGCCGATGGCCGGGCGCTCGAGCATGGTGAGGCCAATGGAATGGCCGGAGAGATGTCCCAGGCCGAAACCCCAGCGCTCGAAGACCTGCGCGGCCGCGCGGTGGACGAAGGCGATGGGCTCGCCTTCCTTCATTTGTACGCGGGCGGCTTCGAGCGCTTCCGGATACACGGCGGCCATCTCCGCGGTGCGCGGGCTGGGGGCACCCTGGCTGAGCGCGCGAGAGAATTCCACCCAGTAGCCTTCGGGCCCGCCGATTTCCAGGGAATAGAGCAGGAGATCGTCTGCCGCCACGCGCCGGCCGCCGGGGACTTTGAAGTGTGCTTCGGCTTCGCCGCGCTGGCCGGAGAGGATGATGTTCATCATGCGCGGGCCGGCGCCGCGGGCGAAAAACAACTCGACCGCAGGAGCCATGATTTCGGCTTCGGTTTTTCCGGGGTGGTAGTTGCGCAGCAGGGTCCAGAAACCATCCAGGATGATGGCCACGCTGCGGCGAATGGCCTCCAGTTCCCAGGCGCTTTTGACCGCGCGGGCGCGATCCACGGCGCCATCGAACGGAACCAGGGCGAAGGACGCGCCCTGGAGCGCGGCATAATCCCGCACGGGCATGACAAAGTTCAGCCCATAGATTCCCAGGCGCTTCCAGTTGCGCTTTTCGGCGTATTCGCGCAGCCATTGACCGGGAGTTTCCGCCCAAACGTGCTCGCGGACCCAGGGCCTGGCCTTGTCGCCAATCCAGCGGGCCTCGGCGGGAAAAAGGAGGCTGGCGTCGCCTGCGAGCGGAATCAGGACGTATACGTAGCGGTGCACGATTTCGAATCCGGAGTAATAGCGCACCGCGCCTTCAAACCCGGCGTACTGGTTGCCGCAGACCAGCACCGCGTCGATTTGTTCTTCGGCCATGCGCTGGCGCAGGAGCTGAAACCGGCGGTCGATTTCCCCGGGCGGGACCTGCATCTCGACGGGCGGGGCGGGCGCGGTCATTCCGCCACCCCGCAAAGCTCCGCGGCAGCCAGCGCGTACACCCTGGTGATGTTGACCAGGGTCTCGATGGCCACCTTTTCCCCTTGCGCATCCCGCGGACCGCTGGAGGGACCGTAATTCAGAGTGGGGATGCCGTAGCGGGAGAGCACGGAAGCGTCCGAGCTCCACAGCACAGTGGAGCGTTTTGGCGCGTGGCCCATCACTTCCCGGTGCGCAGATTCGACCGTTGCGACCAGGGGATGATCGGCCGGAATTTCCGCGCCAGGACAGGAGACGTAGGTCTCAAAGTCGATGCCATAATCAGGATAGCGTTTTTTCAATCCTTCGATCATTTCGGTGACCGCGGCGCGCGCTTCCGTCATGGGCATGGAGGGCGGGACACGCAGGTCCAGACAGACTTCCGTTTCCGCTGGGGTGCGGCTGGCCCGCCAGGGATCGCCGCCGCGAATGCAGCCGACATTGACGGTGCCGGTGTGTCCGCCGTAGGAGGCGCGTTTCTCCCATTGCGGGATCCAGGCGTAGATGGCGGCGAGCACATCGTGCATGCGCCGCACGGAAGACTGGTCCTGCCGCCCCTCCGCAAACGCGGTGTGCACGTAGATGCCGTGGGTGACGATGCGCGCCCAGAGCGAACCGTAGTGTCCCAGCACCACCTGCATGTCGGTGGGTTCGCCCAGGATGCACATGTCCGCGACCACGCCGTGGGTGACCAGATAATGGCTGCCGGCGCCGTAGCCGCGGTACTCACGTCCGGTGAATTCCTCGCCCACCTGGGTTTTTTCGATTTCGCCGACCACCCCGGCGAGCAGGACGTCTCCGGCCAGGCGAATCCCGGCGCGCTGCAGGGCCTTGACGGCATGGGTGTAACACACCAGGGCGCCTTTCATGTTGTAGATGCCCAGGCCGTAGATCATTCCATTTTTCACCACGGCGCGGGGCTTGTAGCCGATGCCGGAGAGAAAGGCTTCGCGCCCGGTGTTGGAAGTGTCCATGTGGCCGTTGAACATCAGGCGCTTACCGGCAGCGGCGCCGCGCCAGGTGGCGATGACGTTGGGCCGCTGGTCCTCCACTTCCTGCCATTCCACGCGCAGGCCCATGGCCTCCCAGGCGGCGCGTAGATAGCGGGCCATCTCCAGTTCCGCGCCCGTGGGGGTGCAGAGATTCACCACGTCGCAGGCCATGGAGACGATGGAGGATTCCTCCACCGCGTCCTGGATGGCCCGCGCCCGTTCCGCGGTCAGTGTTCCGGCAGCCAAGCGATGAATGCCCCTTTCCGCGCGCCGATACCGCGACGGCGCGGTAAATGTTAACAGTTTGCCGGCTCCGCGTTGCGGCTAATGCCGGAAGTCATCCGGATCGCTGCACAGCTTTTCGCAACCCTGCGCGGTAATCAGGAAGTTGTCTTCCAGGCGCAGGCCGCCGCCACCCTCCCAGTAGATTCCCGGCTCGATGGCCAGCACCATGCCGGCGCGCATGGCGCCGGGCACGGCCTGGTGGCAGTAGGGCGGCTCGTGGGCGCGCGCGCCCACTCCGTGTCCCACGGGATGGGAGGGCTGGCCGGGGTAGCCGGCGTCCGCAATGCCCTGACGGATCACCCGGTCCACCTCTGCCAGGGGCGCGCCATCGCGGCACACGCCGATGGCGCGATGGAAAATCTCCAGCAACTGGTCGAGCAAGGTGTTATAGCGCGGCGTCAGTTTGCCGGGAACCAGGTTTTTGGTGAGGTCGGTCCAATAGCCGTCGGCGCAGACCCAGATTTCCACCAGGGTGGGCTCGTTTTCGACCACCGGGCGGTTGGAGGTGGGGGTGAAGGTGGCAATCCCCGGGCCGGACCAGACCAGGGTGAAGGCCCGGGCCATCTCCACCCGGCCCTTGTAACCGATGCCCACGGCGTGGATGTGGCCTTCAATCATGGCGGCGACTTCGGACTCCTTCATTCCCGGCCGGACGTGGGAGCGCGCGTGGGCCATGCCGAGGGCGGCAAGCTCGTTGGCCAGGCGCATGCGCTCGATCTCCTGTGGCGTTTTGATGCTGCGCACGCCGGCGAGGAGGGGAGAAGCATCCACGGCCTCGCGCGCGCAGGAGCGGAGGGCGTCAAAATATCCCTGGGTGAAGACGGTGGGCTCGCCGACCATGCGGTCGCAGATTTGTGAATTCTGCGAGAGTTCGATGCCAATGCGGGCGGTGAAGCCCCTTTCGCGCAGGACTTCGCGGGCCAGATCCAGGGCGCGCTCGGTGGGCGGGCGCGGGTCAGAGGGATGGTAGAAGCGGAAAGCACGCACGTCCGGGGTCCAGGCGGTGCGCCGGGCTTCGGCGAGTTGCGGCTCGATGACCAGCAGCGATGCTGGACCCTCACGGGGAAAAATCACCAGGTCGTAGCCCTTCATCGGCCAGTAGTTGGTGAGATAGACGATATTGTCGGGAGCGCGGGCGACGATGGCGTCCAGGCCATTCGCCTCCATGGCGCGGCGCACGCGCTCCAGTTTCTCGGTATCCACCGGGTAGCCCATCAATGACCGCCGTTCCCGGCCGATGAGCCGGCGGCCCACGATGCTTCCCTGGCTTTCACGAGCTGATAGATGGCGGTGTGCAGAGGGGCGGGCACGCCTACGCACGCGGCCTGGCGGGCCACGGCGCCGGCGAGAAACTCCACCTCCGTGGGCTGGCGGTGCTGCACATCGTAAAGCATGGAGGTGGGATGATCGGTCTGCGCGCCGATGAGATTCATTTGCCAGGGATCATCGTGCAGGGCGATGCCCAGAGCGGCGGCCACGCGCTTCCCTTCCTCCAGTAATTCGAACAACAGAGTTCCCAGGCTCTCGGGCCGGCTGCGGTCCGCGAATTCGCGAGAGTGCGGCAACCCGCTGAGCGCGCTGACGCCATTGACCGCGGCGTTGAAGAGCAGCTTGGACCACTGCGCGGGGCGCGCGTCTTGAAGCGCAATGGCTTTGAGGCCGCCCGCGGTGAGCAGTCCCGCGAGCTCTTCGACCAGGGAGAAGGGGGTGTGCGCAGGCTCAAACGGGCCCATCCAGGTGGGGGTGTCCAGTTCGTACTGCACGTGGGTATCGCTATGCCGCGTACCGCTCATGAATGTGGTTCCACGAATGACAAAGCCTTTGGTCAGCCCGGCGAGGATTTCCTCTCCGCCCAGGCCGTTTTGCGCGGAGAGCACCGCGCCGCGATCGAATTTGCGCGCGACCGGCGCGAAGGCTTCCTGTGTTTGCAGCGCCTTGGTGGCCACGACGCCGAACTCGCACTCCGGCAGGTCCGCCGGCTCGCTGGTGGCGCGCACGCGGGCTTCAAATTCATGCGTGCCGGAGACGCGCAGCCCGCGGGCGTTGAGGGCGGCGGCATGCTCCGGGCGGCGGGTGAACACCCAGACGGAATCGCTGCGGCGCGCCAGATGGGCCGCGTACAGGCTGCCGATGGCCCCGCAACCGATGATGGCGATGCGTTTGGACACGGCGCTCGCGGGCCCGGTTACTTCCTGTGCTCCACGCGGATTCCGCGGTCGGCCCCGCCGTGGGCGCGGCGCAGGGATTCGAAGAGCCCGGAGGCGGAGTTGAAGGAATCGTTGATGAACACGCCGGAGGAGTAGAGAGCATCCTGGAGCGCGGCGCAGACGGTGTGGAGCGGCGCCGCTCCGCCCTCTCCCATGCCCTTCGCGCCATTGTAAGAAAATGGAGACGGGGATTCGATCTCTCCGCAGGCCAGCTCCGGCATGTTTACTGAGGTGATGGGGGTGTAGTCGCTGAAGGTGGAGGCAAGCAGGTTGCCTTCCGGAGAATAGGAGCAGGATTCCATCAGAGCGGCGCCGATGCCGTGCGCGGTGGCGCCGTGCAACTGGCCGGCGACGATGCGCGGGTTGATTTGTTTTCCGCAATCGTCCACGGCGGCATAGGCCAGGATCTTCGGCTGGCAGGTTTCCCCGTCCACTTCGATTACTGCGATGTGCAGTTGCGAGGCATAGGTGAGGGTGAGATTGCCGTACTTTTTCTCGATATCCGGCACCTGAAAGGGCGCCTTATAAACGTGGCGGCAATTCAAGGTAATGTCCGCCATGTCCTGCGGCAGTTCCGCGTTGTTGACGTTCACCAGGTTGGAGAGCGCCCAGTAATTGATGGAGCGATCGGTCCCGCGCACGCGCAGCTCCGGGCCCATGGCCCCGGCGCCGAATTCCAAATCAGCTTCCGAGGCCTTTAATGCGAAGGCGGCGAGGCGCGCCAGTTCCGCGCGGAGTTTTTCCGCCGCACCGTGAATGGCGGAAAGGCCGCTGACGGCAAACTGGCTGGCATAGGTTCCGGTGTGGCCGGTGTAAACGTTTTGATTGCTGTCGAACCCGGGTTTGACCGCAATCATCTCCGGGGGGATATTCAACACCTCGGCCACCACCTGCGCGGCGGTAGTTTCGTGTCCCTGGCCCTGGGGCACGGAACCGAGAAACACCACCACCTCGCCGTAAATGTCCAACTTTACGATGGCGGCCTTGGACTGGCCGGAATAGGGAGCGTGAGCGTTGATGATGCGCGCCTGGCCGAAATTATTGGTCCCGGAGTCGAGCGTGGTGCCGATGCCGACGCCCAGCCAGCGGCCCTCGGCACGCGCGCGGCCCTGCTCGAGTTTCCAGTGGTCCCAGCGGACCAGCCGCTTGGCCAGTTCCAGCATGGTGGGGTAATTTCCGGAGTCGTAGATGCAGCCGTTGGGGGTGATGTAGGGGAATTCTTCCGCGCGGATGTAATTGCGCAGGCGCATCTCGTCCGGGGGGATGCCCAGTTCGTGGCCACAGATGTCAAGGCAGCGCTCCAGGAACCAGAGGTGCTGCATGCGCGAATAGCCGCGATTGGGACCCACCGGACACTTGTTGGTGACCACCTGCTGGAACTTCACGCGGAAATT
>DATIYQ010000176.1:0-9309 GCA_035517515.1 Binatia bacterium | reverse complement strand
GCCCCTGAAGCCAGATCATCCAGCGGCGCAAAAGGATCTATACCCTAATCTGGCTCCGGCGACATCCCGTTCATTTGCCCCCCTGCCCCCACCTGTCATCCCGAATCCCCGCGGTTTTCGCGGGGTGAGGGACCTGCTGTTTCCTTTCCGTCCCTCGTGTCCGGAGGAAGCCACCCGAGCCAAATAACCTCTAATCGGCCTTCGTCAGCATCTCGCCCGCTGAGATTTTGTAGCGCGCCTGCGCGATATCCATGATCGATTGAAGAAACTGTGGGCGATCCCGCAGCACGCGCGTGAATTCGGCTTGGTCCAGCGCAAAAAAGTCGCAATAGCATTTGGCGCGGACCGTCGCGTTGGCCGGCGCGGCGGTGAGCAGGCTGATTTCCCCAAAGAAGCTTCCTTCCCCCAGTGAGGCCACCACCTGCCCGGAGCCGTCCAGCACCTCCACTTCGCCGCGTGAGACTAGATAGAGTTGCCGGTTGATCTCGCCTTTGCGGATTACCAAATCGCCGGTCTGAAACACCACCGGCTTCAGCGCCATGATCAGCGAAGAAAGCAACACGGTGTCCGCCCCCTTGAACAGCGGGACGGTTTCCAGCGTTTCGCGATTGAGAATCTCTACCCATTTCCGCCCGTCTCCCTCGATCAGCTCGAAAGCGGACTTTGGGCCCCAACTGCCCGCTGCGTAGTTTGGGAAATCTGCCGGTTCGTTTTTCCACACATCCAGCATGGGTTGGGCAATTCGCCAGGCGGTCTCCACTAGGTCGGTCCGCGAGAACAAGGTCGCGTCCCCGTTCATGCAACTGTAGATCAGCACCTCGTAGCCGATCGCCCGCGACGAGGTAAACGCCTGGCTGTAATCGAAACGCATGTTTACATTTTGAAGGCTCATCTCCGGTCCGGGCGTCTTGGCTTGAAATCGCAGCTCGATGCCCTGGTCCGGCTGGATGTGAAAGATCAGCCGGTTTGGCTGGAGCAGATCCACCGCGGTCCCGCGAAACACGACATCCGGCGGGTTCTTCAACTGCACCACGATCTCCGTCCCGCGCTTCCACAGCCTCTTGCCCGAGCGCAGGTAGATGGGCACGCCAAGCCAGCGCCAGTTGTCGATGAACAGCCGCACCGCCGCAAACGTCTCCGTGGTGGATTGCGGGGGGACACTGGGTTCCTCGCGGTAGCCGGGCACCGCCTTTCCGTCCGCGCCTCGGCCCGGGCCGTACTGCCCTCGAACCGTATTTGCGCGCACCCCGTCCGCATCCATGATCCGCACCGCCTCCAGCAGCTTGGACTTCTCGTTGCGCACCGCCTCCGGGGCGAAGGAGCTGGGTGGCTCCATGCAAAGATACGCGAGCATTTGGAACATGTGATTCTGCATCATGTCCCGCAGCACGCCCGAGCGATCGTAGTATCCGCCACGCCCTTCCACGCCCACGGACTCCGCCACGCTGAACTGAATGTGATCGATGAAGTTCCGGTTCCAGAGCGGTTCAAACATGCCGTTTGAGAACCGGAAGGCGATAATGTTCTGCACCGTTTCTTTGCCCAGATAATGATCGATGCGGTAAATCTGACTCTCCGTCCAGTACTTCAGGATTTCCCGGTTCAGCGCGATCGCCGACGGCAAATCCGTGCCGAACGGCTTTTCCACGATGATTCGCTTCCAGCCGGCGGAAGAGGTCTTGAAGCCCGCCTTCTCCAGGTGATCCGAAATGAGTCCGAACACCGAGGGCGGCGTCGCCATGTAAAACAGCACGTTGCCTCGCGCCTGATACTGTTTGTCCAGTTTGGACACCAGTTCCGCCAGGCGGGTATAGGCGCCATCGTCGTCGAATTTGCCCTGCATATACTGGAGCCGCGAGCACAGCCACTCCCATGTCTTCGTGTCGAATTCCTTCCGCGTGGAAAATTGCTTGATGTCGTTGGACATCTTTTCGCGAAACGATTCGGTGGTGAAGTCGTCCATCGCGATTCCCACGATGACGAATTCCTCCGGCAGCAGGCGATCACAGGCCAGGTTGTAGAATGCCGGGACCAGCAAGCGCTTCGTCAGGTCGCCGGAGGCGCCGAAAATCACCAGCACGCACGGCTCAGCAGGACCCTGCGCCGAACCCAGTGCGGAAGCACTCGCAACTTGCAGCGTACGAATCGGCTGTGGCATGACGGTCGCTCCCTGTTACAAAACGAAATCAAACAACGTGAAGTTCGAATGGCACGGTTTCCGGGGCCGGTCACCTTTGCCCGTGGACCTGCGAAGTCGCTTTGCCGGCAAACACCGCGTCACACCGGACACCTCGCGCATGCCACCCCCACCGGGCTTCTCGGTGGCGCCAAAGTGCGAGATGGATTGGCCGATCATCGGGTGGCGACGGACCCCATGGCCGCTTCATCCTACGGGCGCGGCATCGTCCAGTCAACGAATGGCTGTTCGCAGATGGTCGCTCCCATCCGCCCCTCCGCCTGCGGGTGTACACTGGAAATTCAAGCGAGGGAACTATGGCCACCACCACAGCGAGCGCAAAGGATTCCGCGGCCGGAAGCAACGTCTACGATTGCCCGATCTGCATCGGCGGGGAATGGCGGCCATCGGCCGGGCGCCGCGAAACTCTGCTGAATCCCGCCACCGCCCAGCCCATCACCACCGTGCCGTATTGCACGGCGGAAGAGGTGCGCGCCGCGGTGGACGCGGCCCAGGCCGCCTTCGATGGCTGGAGGCAGGTGCCCGTGGTGGAGCGCGCCCACCTGTTTTTCCGCTACCGCGAATTGCTCATCCAGCACGCGGAAGATATCGCCCGCATCACCACCCTGGAGCACGGCAAGACGCTGGAGGAATCGCGCGCCTCCCTGGGGCGCGGCATCGAAGCCGTGGAATTTGCCACCAGCGTGCCCTCCCTGTTGATGGGCGACACCCTCGGCGACATCTCCCGCGGTGTGGATACCGTCACCCTTCGTCAGCCCATCGGCGTTTGTATTGGCATTCCGCCCTTCAATTTTCCCGCCATGGTGCCCATGTGGATGTACCCGCTGGCCATCGCCTGCGGCAACACCTTTGTGATGAAGCCCTCCGAGCGCGTCCCGCGCACGGTGGTCCGTCTGATCGAATTGCTCTACGAGGCCGGACTCCCGCGCGGCGTCTGCAACGTGGTACACGGCGCGAAAGACGTCGTGGACGCGCTGCTCGAAGACCCGCGGGTGAAGGCCGTATCCTTCGTGGGCTCCAGCCCGGTGGCCCGCTCCATCTACGAGACCGCCGGCAAACGCGGAAAACGCGTGCAGGCCATGGGCGGCGCCAAAAATCATCTGGTGATCATGCCCGGCTGCGACCTGGGCGCGGCCGTGAAAGCGGTGCTGGGAGCCGCGTACGGCTGCTCCGGCCAGCGCTGCCTGGCCACCAGCGTGGTGTTGGCCGTGGGCGCAGCGGCCGATCCCCTGATTGAGGAATTGAAGCGCGCCGCGGGGCAAATCCCCGTGGGCTCCGGCGACAGCCCGAAAACCGCCATGGGGCCGGTGGTGAATGCCGCCGCCAAACAACGCATCGAGCGTTACATCCAGCAAGGCGAGCAGGAAGGCGCGCGGCTGGTGGCCGACGGGCGGAACGCGCAGGCCCACGACGGCACCCAGGGCTTTTACGTCGGCCCCACCATCTTCGACCACGTGCGCCCGGAGATGCGCATCGCTCGCGAGGAAATCTTCGGCCCGGTGCTCTGCGTGATTCGCGCGAAGGATCTGGAGGAGGCCGTCGGCGTGGTCAACCGCTCCGAGTTCGGCAACGCCGCCTCAATTTTTACCGCGTCCGGCGCCGAGGGCAGGGAATTCGCCGCCCGCACCCAGGCCGGTATGGTGGGCGTCAACGTGGGCGTGCCCGCGCCCTCCGCATTCTTCCCCTTCGCCGGCTGGAAAGGGTCCTTCTATGGGGATCTGCACGCCCTGGGCCGCGACGCCCTGCAGTTCTACACGGAAACCAAGGTGGTCACTTCGCGCTGGCCCACCCCCTCGCGCGAGCACAAAATTACCTTCTGACCACGCTTCCACCTCCGCGCTCCGCGGCCTCAGGTAAAATGCAAGCTGCACTCTACGATGAAAGAGACTCCGGCTGATTCCGAAAGCGCGCCTGCCCCCGGCCCCTCCGCGGGTCCCGATCGTTCCGCTGGGCCTCCGCGCGATTTGTACGCGGGCTTTCGCGCCCTGCGGCACCGCAATTTCCGCCTGTTCTTTGGCGGCCAGCTCATCTCCCTCATCGGCACGTGGATGCAGAACGTGGCCCAGGCCTGGCTGGTCTACCGCCTCACCAATTCCGCGGTGTTGCTGGGCCTGGTGGGATTCGCCTCTCAGATTCCCGTCTTTCCGCTGGCCCCCATCGGCGGCATCGTCGCCGACCGTTTTCCCAAGCGCTATGTGGTCGTAGCCACGCAATCCAGCTCTATGATTCTGGCCTTTCTGCTGGCCTGGCTCACCCTGGCCAATCGCATCCGCGTCTGGGAAATCATTCTTCTGGCCACCCTGCTGGGCATGGTCAGCGCGTTTGATATCCCCGCCCGCCAGTCATTCTTCGCGGAAATGGTGGGCAAGGGAGATCTACAAAGCGCCATCGGGCTGAACTCCACCATCTTCAACGGTGCCCGCGTGATTGGACCGGCCATCGCCGGATTGCTGGTGGCGCGCATCGGCGAAGGCCGCTGTTTTCTCCTCAACGGGGTCAGCTTCATTGCCGTGATCGTGGCGCTGATGGCCATGCGCGTGGATGACCGCGCCGGCTCCACCACCGGCCGCGCCGCCCTGCAGGACGCCCTCGAGGGTTTCCGTTATGCCCTGGGTTCCCCCACCGTGCTCTCCCTGCTGTTGCTGATCGCCCTGGTCAGCGTGGTGGGCGTTCCTTACAGCGTACTCATGCCCATTTTTGCGGACCGCATTCTCCACGGCGGCGCCCGCGCCCTGGGGCTGCTCATGGGCGCCACCGGCGTCGGCGCCATTCTGGGCGCGCTCACCCTCACCATGTGGCGCGGAGTGCGCGGCCTGGGGCGCGTCGTGGCGGTTTCTGCCGGGGGATTTGGCGCCGCCCTGATTCTGTTCTCGTTTTCGCGCAACTTCTGGCT
Organism: Binatia bacterium; assembly: GCA_035517515.1. Taxonomy (GTDB): domain Bacteria; phylum Acidobacteriota; class Terriglobia; order Acidiferrales; family UBA7541; genus JOPF136. The sequence continues at coordinate 4,219 of DATIYQ010000176.1, read as the reverse complement.
GTCGCTGATCCTGCTGATGCCGGTGGGCTATTCGATCATGTTGCAGTCTGCGGCCACCAATACGCTGCTTCAGTCCATGGCCCCGGATCACCTGCGCGGGCGCGTGATGGCCCTCTATTCCATGATGTTTATGGGCATGGTGCCGTTCGGTTCGCTCGGCGCTGGGTTCACTGCCTCGCGCCTGGGCGCCCCGATCACCGTGGCGCTGGGCGGCGCCGCCTGCATGATGGGAGCGTTCGTGTTCGCGCGCCGCCTGCCTGGCATGCGCCATGAGGCGCTCGAGATGTTGCGAGCTTCCGGGGCCATTACCGGGGAGGATGCCGCGTCGGATTGATTTGTGCCCGCCTCCGAGTATCAGCTTCCGGCAGAGCGCATCAGCCCCGCCGCACACGCCACACGCTAGAAGTTCAATCGCACTCCCAATTGTGCCGCGAAGGGAATCCCCACCGTTGTCCCCGGCCCGAAAAAGTCGCCCAGGGCTCCCGCCGGCACGCGCAGCTGATTGAGGCTGGTAATCGGTTTGGTCAGCGTGCAGGCCGCATTCAGGCAAAAGGCCGTGGCATTGGACAGGTCGTTCACCGGAACCGGCAGCGCGGAGATATCCGTTACGTAGTTGGCCCCGGGATTGTTGCGGTTGAACAGATTGAACATCTCGATGAACGGAATCAGCGTCCATCGCTCCCCGAAGTGGATGGGACGGGAGACACGCAGATCCACTTGCACGAACGGAGTGCCGCGGAGCTGGTCCATGCTGGTCTCTACCCCGTTCACCACAGCCCGCGTGCCCACCGGCGTGGTCAGGGTAAATGGCCGGGCCGATTCGAATTGCGAGAAGAGGCTCAGCTCGAATCCTCCGGGCGCCTGATACACCGCGGAGACTACCGCGCGGCTGCGGACATCCTCTCCCGAGGGGCCGTAATCCCCGCGAGCGAACGGGTTCAGCGGATCGCAGACTCCGTTCACGTAGTCGAAAAGCTCCCCGAGCAGGCAGCCCCAGGTGTTCGCCCGCGACAGCGTGTAATTCGCCATCAGCGTCAGGCGTTTGGCTACGCTCCCCTGCAGGTGAATCATCAGCGCGTCATACGCGGAACGGTTGTCGCTGCGGAAAACGGAGAGCGCCGGCGCGTCCGCGGGCAGATTGACTCCCGGAGTGTAGTCGTAGCGGCGGTAGCCGTGCATTCCGGTTTCATGCGCGTAGTCGCCGCTGAGCACCCAGTTGCGGTGAAAGGTGTAGGCAATGCCCGCGCTGGCGTGAATGGCGTACGGCGTGTGGTAATGCGGATCAATCACTGCCGCGGGCTCTCCGGCCGGAATGCAGCCCGGGTCCGTGGGCACCACGCACACCCCGGGAGCCTGGTTGACGGCCTGGAATGCGGTCACCCAGCCGTTCTGCGCAAGATCGTTGTAGTAGATTCCAAATCCGGCGCGCAGCACCACGTTCGAGGAATTGCCGGGGGAGTACGCCAGACCCAGCCGCGGACCTACCTGGCCGCGGTAATCGTGGGGAACGCCGTTCACCAGATTGATGCCCAGCGCCCGCAGGGTGAGCAGGGCAGGATTTTCCGCCTGGCTGCGCCCGGAGGCCTCGAACAGGCCGAACGTCGTGTCGTAGCGCAGGCCGTAGTTCAACACCAGGTGCGCCGTCGGCCGCCACGTGTCCATCGCATAGACGCCCAGCCGCTGCACGTTCTGGGAAAAGCTGCCATTGCCGGCGGGGGTCGAAGTACAGGTGGTGCCCGGCGTCGGAGTGAGCATGCCGTTCGGTGTGCAGGTCAGGTCCACGGTGAATTGCGCCGGATTCGCCAGGTAATCGGCGGGATCCATGGCGAACTCGGTCAGGTTTTCCGCCGTGCCCGGCAGCGCCCCGCTCAGCACGGGCTCATGGATAAAGTCCACGCCGAAGCGGATGGTGTGGCGCGCCGTGCTGTGGTTCACGTCATAGCGAAACTGGTATTTCTCCTGATTCCGCAGCACGGGAAACGCGGTAATGGGCGTGACGAACTGGTTGTCGCCGTACGTCTCGAAGCCGGTGATGGTTTGAAACGTCGAGGTGAAGGGGAAGGCCAGGGCGAACCCCAGTTGCGAATTCCGCGTTTGCGTCAGGTGCAGGTAGCTGGCGTCAAAGGTGAAGGATCCCAGCCAGTCCGGCGTGAAGGAAAATTGCTGCCCCAGGACCGTGTTCCAGTAATTCGAGTACGAAGCCGCCCCGGTCGAAGGCAGTGCGGCCTGCTGCACCAGATTGTTCGTGGTGGTGTAGTTGTCCGCGGAAAATCGCAGAAACCACTGCGAGCGCGAGGTTTGTGCCCAGTCCAGCCGGCCCGTGCCCAGATTGTCCCGGAAGTTCACCGGGATATTGTTGGGCACGGCGATCGACGGCGTTCCCGGAATCAGCCCCATGGCCGCAAGAGATGCCAGCGCCTGGAATTGTGTCAGGCTGGCCGGGCTGTAGGCGATGCTGGCGTCTTCGCGCACGAATTCATAGTTGGCGAAAAACCACAATTTGTCCTTCACGATCGGCCCACCCAAAGACCCGATGTAGTTCTGCCTCGAGAATGGCTGCTTCGGAAGCGGCGCCGGGTTCTCGATCGGAAACCGCGCGTTCAAATCCGCCGCGCGGACATACACCGCGGCTGTCCCATGCCAGTCATTGCTGCCCCGCCGCGTGCTGATCAGCACCGCCCCGCCCACCGTCCGGCCGATGTCCGCGTTTTCCTGCAGCGTCTGAAACGCGAATTCCTGCACCGCGTCCGGCGAAATGTTCTGCAGGAACCCTCCGATGTAGTCGTCGGTGTTATCCCCGCCGTCCACCGACAGCACGTTATTCAGCCCGGAGCTCCCCCCCACGGCCACCGCGGTGATTCGCGCCTTGGTGGGATCGGAGGGCTCCACCGGCTCCGTGCCCGGCGCCAGAAAGGAGATGTTGGCGAAGCTCCGGCTGGCCAGCGGCAGGATTTTCAAGTCCTGCTCGGAGATTACTCCCCCCTGCACCGTGTTGGCCGGATCCACCGGCCGCGTGGCGATGCTGGAAGCTTCTCCCTGCACGATGACGGTCTGTAGCTGCCCCGCCGGCTTCAGCGTGACCGTGGCGGTCAACGATGTGGTGACGGCGATGCTCACATCTCTCTTCGCGGCGGCGAACCCGGGAGCGGTAACGGTGAGCGTGTAGGTTCCCGGCAGCAATTCCTCCACGCGGAACTCTCCGCTTCCGTCGCTGCGCGTCTCGCGACGGATCGATTGGGCGCCGGCCGACTGCACCACCACCGTGGCAGAAGGTACTCGCTTCCCGCTGGAATCCTGCACGACTCCGGCCAGGCTGCCGCGGAAGTTTTGCGCGGACGCCGCCATCCAAACTCCCAAGATGGCAGTCAGTAGTGCAATGAATCGGCGCATCGGTGCCTGATTCCTCCCCATCGAGATGGAGTCCCCCCGGGTGCGTCCCGCAGCAGACAGCCAGTTAGCCTAGGGTGTGCGGTTAGGTACTACCAGCGGTCGTGTCGAGATTTTCGAACGACGGAGAGGGAGTGAGGGTGGACAGCGCCACAGGCTCAGCGCAGCAGGGCTTCCAGCACCCGGTGCGCGGAGTAAAGAACCGGAGACTGCCAGGCCGCGGCCACAAGCAGGACGCCGGCCAGAATCGCCAGGGAAAATCCCAGGTTGCCCGTAGGATGCGCTGGCTCTGCCGGCTGCCCCGCAAATTCCACCAGGCGCTGGACCCGTTCGCGAAGACCGCTGCGATCGCTGATCAGGTGCGCCGCCACCGCGCAATGGACCGGCGGGCGTCCCAGGCGCGCGACGAGCACCAGGGTTTCGGCCAGCGTCAGCGCGCGGCGTGCATCCCCAGCGGCCGCTCGGTCGTCCGCGGCCCACTCCGCCAGCCGCGCCCAGGAGCGTTCCAGCGCGGCGAATCGTCCCATCCGACCGAAGGGATCCGGCGCCAGCAGGAAGAGCAGCCGCTTCCCATTGTCGCCAGCAGTGCGATGTGCCTGCTCGTGGCGCAGCGCGGCCTCCAGTTGTTCGGAGGAGAGCGCGCGCAGCAATCCGCGCGAAACCACCACCCGGGAACGCAAGACACCCGTCAGGGCCACCAGCGGTGCGTCGGATTCCAGCGCCGTCACCGGCATCGCCTCCCCAGGCAATTGAATCTGACGGCCCCCGCGGCGGAATTCACGCGCGCTGCGCAGAGACAGCCACCAGGCATGGCCGGCCCGCGCCAGCCCGG
>DATIYQ010000175.1:0-3249 GCA_035517515.1 Binatia bacterium | reverse complement strand
CCGACCAGCGTGAGAATTCCGCGGCCAACTCCGGCGCGCAGGCATCTGCCTCAAAGAACGCCCGCAACCCGCAGCCGCCTCCAGGCAGGTCGGATTCCGTAATGCCGCTCGACCCGCGATCCCAAAGCTCGGCGATGAGCTGGTCCTTTTCCTCTTGCCGGCATTCCAGATAGAGAGAGAACATGGTTGGCGGATGAAACTTCAGGGAATCTTCGCCGACATCACGACGCCATTCGACCACAAGGGAGACATCTACAAAGTCAAAGTACAGCACAACGTCGAGAAATGGAACCGCACCACGCTCGCGGGCTTCCTGGTGTGCGGCGCGGCGGGCGAGGGCGCATTATTGTCCTCCGAAGAGAAAACGGCCGTGTGGGAGATGGTGGCCAAATTCGCCGCCGAAAATAAACTGCTGATGGCCGCGTGCGCCGCGCCGGGCGTTCGCGAAACCGTCACAATGACCCGGCGCGCGGCGGAGTCAGGTTACAAGGCCGCGTTTATCGACTCCCCGCATCACCCTCCCGGCACAGCGTTGCTGTATTTCCGATCCGTAGCAGATCAATCGAGCCTGCCGCTGATTCTGGCCGGCGCCGAACCGGATCAATTAGCGGCCGCCGCAGAACATCCAAACGTGATCGCCGTGTGCAATCCGCAGGGCCGTGCCGCCCGGCCCGGACTGCAAGTGCTGGTCAATTCCGCGGCCCACCTGTGGCCCGCTCTCGAATCCGGCGCTTCCGGAGCCATTCTCGATTTCGCCGCCGCCGCGCCTTACGCCGCCATCTCCATCTGGGAAGCGCATCGCACCCGTGAGGCTGAGGCCGGGTTGGATTTGCAAAATCGCATCCGTCGCGCCGCAGACCTTATCACTGAATGTTACGGGGTTCCGGGTTTGAAGCATGCCATGGACCTGAATGCATACTACGGCGGCCCGCCGCGTTTGCCGCTAGTAGTGCCGTCTGCCGCGGCTCGGCTGGAAATCGAAGAGGCCTTCCACGAGCTGAAAAACTGACTCAGCGACCGGCAAGTCGCAGCACCATGTGCTCCTCATCGACGTAGACATCGCCCACGCGCAGCGCGTGCCGCTCGCAACCGAACGATTCGAATCCGAGAGAAGAGTACAATTGCACCGCCGCGGTCTGCCCCGTAGCTACCGTGAGGCTAATCTGCTCCACCCCAGCCAGCTCCGCAGCCCTCCGCAGGATGTCGACGATGAGTTTTCTGCCCACTCCTTTCCCGCGCCACTTCTCGCCAACGTAAACGCCCCAGATTAGAGCCTTATGTTTGGACTTCTCTTGTTGCGGGCGGAAGAAGCCGGCCGTCCCAATCAGTTGCCGCTCGGCGAAGGCCCCGACAACGAAGCTGTGGGTCGTCGGGCCCAGCCGCCGTCCCAGCTCTTCGACTTTGATTGACCGGAATTCCGCCGCCGATTCACCAAACGCATACGGCTCCGTCTCCAGCGCCTCAAGGCGCAGGGACCAAAACGCTTGCGCATCGTCGCTGGTGAGAACGCGAATCTCCATGAACGCTCAGGCGCCGGACTTCAGAAAAGCCCGGATGTCTTCAATCACCACCGCCGGCTTCTCATGCACCACCCAGTGCGAACCGTCGGGGATGCGCTCAATCTTGAGTGGCTTGACAAACTGATCCAGTCCTTCGAGATTTCCGGTGAGCAGCGCGGTATCTTTCTCGCCCCAGATCACCAGCGTCGGCGTGGTGATCAGTGCCAGCGGCTGGATCGCGGGAGGCTGGACGGCCTCTCCAGCCGGCGCGCCCGCGGGCGAGCGCAACTGAGCCGCGCGATAAAAGTTGAGTCCTCCGGTCAATCCTCCCGGCTGGTTCCAGGCGGCCAGATACATTTTGCGGTCCTCCTCATTCAGAGCCGATCCGAACGCCTGCAGCATGGGCGCATAGTTGTTGGCACTCAGCACTTGCTCCGCCTGAGGCGAGGTGAACAGGTTGAAGTAGGCGCTGGCTTTCTGCTGCGCCGGATTGTTGGCTAGCTCGCGGGCAAACACCGTGGGGTGCGGCGCATTGATGATGACCAGCTTGTCGAGCATTTCCGGATGCTGCGCGGCGAAGGCCCACGCAATCACGCCACCCCAGTCGTGCCCCACCAGGACGAACTTCTTGGCTTTCAGACTTTCCGCCAGCGCGCGCACGTCCTCGACGATGATGGGCACTCGATACGCATCCACGGGCTCCGGTTTTGCCGACAGATTGTAGCCGCGCATATCCAGCGCCACCGCGTGATGGTCGCGGCCGAAATCGGCGAGCAGGTAGTTCCACGAGTACCAGAATTCCGGGAAGCCGTGCAGAAAGAGAATCAACTGGCCTTTGCCCTGCTCCACATAGTGCAGGCGGACGCCATTCACCTCGGCGTAGCAATCTTTCCATGCGGGTTTGTCCGCAGCCATCAGCATCGTGCAGGCCAACATAGCACTAAAGCTTATCCAGAATCGCATCGGTCACCTCCACCGTTGAACTTTTGCCGCCCAGATCGGGCGTGCGCGCACGGCCTTCCGCCAACACACCCGCTACCGCACGTTCTACGCTCCGCGCGGCGTCCGGTTCGCCCAGATGATCGAGCATCATCGCCGCGCTGAGGATCGTCGCGAGCGGATTGACGATCCCCTTGCCTGCGATATCCGGCGCAGAACCGTGCACCGGCTCGAACATCGACGGAAATCGTCGCAGCGGGTCAAGATTGGCGCTGGCTGCCAGGCCCATGCTGCCGACGATAATGGCCGAGATGTCGCTGAGAATGTCGCCGAACAGATTCGACGCCACCACTACGTCGAAACTCTCCGGCCGGCGGATGAAATTCATCGCGGCCGCATCCACCAGCAGCGACTCGGTCGAGATATCGGGGAACGCCGCGGCCACGGTCGCGAAAGTCCGGTCCCACAACACCATCCCGAAGCCCTGCGCGTTGGACTTCGTCACACTCGTCACGCGCTTCTTGCCGTTGCGCCGCCGCGCCAGCTCAAAAGCAAAGCGCACAATCCGGTCGATGCCGCGCCGCGTGAAGACCGCGGTCTGCACCGCCACTTCTTCCGGCTGCTCGTGATACACGAACCCGCCGACCTGGGCATACTCACCCTCGGTGTTCTCGCGAACCACGACGAAATCGATCTGCTCTCCCCTCCGCAGCGCCAGTGGCGACTCGACGCCCGGATACAACACCGCCGGCCGCACATTGGCGTACTGATCAAACGCGCGGCGGATGGGAAGCAGTAGTCCGTTCAGCGT
>DATIYQ010000174.1:0-6490 GCA_035517515.1 Binatia bacterium | reverse complement strand
TCTTCAGGATCAGCATGTCGAGTGTGTCGCGCAACAGATCGCCGGTTTCGGACTTTTTCTGAGTCATGGCAAGGGGTCTCTGCCCATAAGGTTCTTAGGGGAGTATTGCGCCGTCGATTTCCCATTTCAAGCTTATTTTTTGCAGGGGTGGCCAACTTCGCGGGTCGTCGCAAATTCACCAGATCCTGATTAAGACCGAACCCGGACTGGTGCCCTGTAACTCCTCAGAAGTCACGTTCTGGGAAGTTTGGGATTCGCCCGATTCGCGGGGAACAGATCCTGCCTTACGCTGCTGCGTTTTCTGATTTCCGGGAAACTAGATTCTCAGTCGTGCGCTCAGAGGCCAGAGGCTCCCCGGCCAGAAATGGTTTTTTGAAACCATTCGGTAGTCTGTCGAATGCTCTGTCGTTTTCCAACTCATTGAGAAAATTAAGGTTGGGCCTTCGACGGATGCCTGCCCAGTGTCTGAAACTTGGCCAATCGAATTTGGCGAATTCCAAATACACTGTTTCCTGCTGATTACGAAAGGATCGAATTCACAATTCTGGCGCCAAGAATAGAACTTGCACCCAACTGCACCCAAAGTGATTTGTCATCAGCTTCAGCGTAAGCAATTGAGACTACAGAGGAAGAATGGCTCCCCGGGCTAGATTCGAACTAGCAACCCTTCGGTTAACAGCCGAATGCTCTACCGTTGAGCTACCGGGGAGCGGCCACCAGCAGTATCGTCATCTTATCACAGTGCTTTGCGGTAGTTCACGGAGCGGCCTGCGAGCAAGAAACCGAGCGCCTCATGCGCCCGCCGGGAATCCTCGTTTGCGAGACTTGCATCTGACGCCATTTCCGTGCAGCCCTGGCTGCGCGCCCAGGATTCGGCGGCGCGCGGAAGTGCTCCGCCGATTCCTTTCCGTCTGTGGCCTTCCAACACGAACCATCCCTCCAGATAGCCCGCCTCGCGGGTTTCGTCGCAGCCCTCGGCATGCGAACGCAATCCCACCTCGACGTACCCCACCAGCCTCCCCTCGCTCGACTCGGCCACCAGAATTTCGAGCGGCAGCTTTCCGGGCGGTCTTCCGGCCAGGATTCCGGCCAACTCCCGGGCGTGCTCTTCTGCGGAAGAATCCGGCCAGAGTTGGTTGCGCAGGCGCGCCAGCGGCGCGGAGGCTGTTGGCCGCGCCTTGCGGATAGACTAATCTCTCTTCGCCGTCATGAGCGCAGGAATCCTCCACCGGCGCACGGGGGACTGAGGGACGGGGCGAAACGGCCTTCAATCTACTGGAGACGCATCGGGCGGGAACTGCTGACCACCAGGGTATCGAAAATGGCCAGCACGCTGCGGCGGTATTCCAGGATGCGGTCGATGGTCGAGCGAGCTTCCGGCACGCGCTGCGCTTCCCGCTCCCATCGCGCGATCACGTCCGGAGGAACATCGATGTCGCGCCGCAACTTATCCGGAGCGTGACCGCGCAGAAAGAGGCCGTAAAAGAACGCCGCCTCCCGCTGCGGGTAATCAAAATCATGGACCGATTCTAGATGTTGTTCCTGCATAGTGCGCCGAGAAAGGGCAGTTTACAGATTTTGAGGGGAGGGTCAAGAGGCGTTGGGACGATCAGGCACTCCCCATGCAATAGGGTGGAATTTCAGGGCGCCACACGCGCCACTCGTGCATACACGCGAAGCGCCGAAACGTTGGGCTCGTAGGAATCCGTGCGCCCCAGATCCACAGGGATTCCCCAGGACTCCGCTTGCAGCAGGCTCACGCCTGCGGCAACCAGTTCATCCAGGCTGAAGCCCGCTGCCGGCGAGAGCCGGTTGGCCAGCGACCGGTAGAGAGGCCGGGGAGGCTTGGCCAGCCCCGCGGCGCGCTTCACCGCGCGGTAAAAGGTCTTCCATTCGCGTCGAGTCCACATATGGCTCAGCTTCTCGTGCGGCCAATTGCCCGCATCCTTGGAAACTTGGATGCACGTACGGGACCAAACGTCACCCTGGCGGGCCTGCCGGACGACCGGGGCCTCGCCAATCCGAATAGGGTGCTGCAGGTCCCCACCCGCCTTCGGCCTATCTATGTAACGCAGGAGAATGCCACAAAGTTGCGTTAGATGATTCTCAAGAGGATGAATGTGCGGCTAAATGACTCCGCTGGCTGCCCCCAGCCCTGCCTCCGGCAGTCCGCCGCCGCTCCAAGCCGGCCACGGCGCAAAACGCAACTGAACCGATTCATCGAACAGCGCAGCTCACTCGATCCACAGCGAACCGCCCGTCACGCGCAGCGAGGCGCTAGTCGCGATACCGCCCCCCACCGCCGCCGCCGCGTCGTTCCCTGCCGCCGCCCTCGCCTCGGCCTCCTCCCTGGCCCCGAGGAGCCGGAGGACGGGCTTCATTCACCACCAGCGCGCGGCCCATGAACGCCTTTCCGTTCATGGCGGCGATGGCGCGGTCCGCCTCTTCATCATTCTGAATCTCCACGAACCCAAATCCGCGCGACTGCCCGGTAGCGCGGTCGCGGAGCACGGTGACGGACTGTGCGTTGTATCCAGCCTGTGAAAACCATTCCGCCAGGTCCTGATCGGTGGAAGTGTAGGGGATATTTCCGATGTACAGCTTTTTCAAGGTGAGACTCCTTCGGCCCACCATGCACTCCGCGGGCACGGTGCTGTAGGGACTGGACGTGGCCTCGGGCAGTCAGCCTGGAGTTGGCTACACGGGGGCAAACCAGAGCACCAGCAACCGGCGCGAATGTTCCCCCAAATCTCCGCTGTTGTCAATGAGGGGGGAGACGCCGAAGCTCCGCGGTGGTATCTTCCCGCTCCCGGACTTGGAGAGGACCGTACCCATGCTGCGCGGAACCATGATGCCGTCTCCGCTAACGCTTTTTTCCCTGCTGGAGCGCGCCGGAAAATATTTCCCCGCGGTGGAAATTGTTTCTCGCCGGCCGGGCGGTTCCCTGCATCGCGCCTGCTACGAGGAGATGTACCGCCGCTCGCACTCCCTGGCGGCCGGCCTGCTCCGCGCAGGGCTTCGCCCGGGCGACCGCGTAGCCACGCTTTCCTGGAATCATCGCGAGCACCTGGAAGCCTATTTCGGTGTGCCCTGCGCCCGCGGCGTAGTCCACACGCTGAATCTGCGCCTCTCGGCAGACGAGTTGATTGCCATCGTTCGCCATGCCGGCGACCGCTTTCTGATTGTGGACGACGTATTGCTTCCCACCTTCGAGAAAATCCGCAATGCAGTGACCTTGGAGCGCGTTTGGGTGGTTCCCACAGCCGGACCGGCTGGGAGCGCGGGCGGATCCTTGCCTTCCGGCTGCGAAGACTATGAAGATCTCGTGGCGCTGCCCGCGCAAGGCTTCCGCTACCCAGACGTGGACGAAAACGAAGCCGCTGCCATGTGCTATACCAGCGGGACCACCGGCCAGCCCAAGGGCGTGCTCTATTCCCACCGCGCCCTGGTGCTGCACACGCTGGCCGTCTCTTTGGCGGAAACTTTCGGCCTGCGCCAAAGCGATGTCTGCCTGGTGGTCGTCCCCATGTTCCACGCCAATTGTTGGGGATTGCCGCAGGCCTGCGCCATGCTGGGTTGCAAAATGGTGCTTCCCGGACCGTATCTGGATCCGTTGAGCCTGCTCCAACTCATTCACTCCGAGCAAACCACCTATGCCGCGGCCGTCCCCACCATTTGGATGGGCATTGCGGAGCAACTGGAGAAGGACCCCGGACGATGGAAGGTCCCGGCCGGCTTCCGGGCTACCTCCGGCGGTGCCGCGACCCCGGAGGCGTTGTTGGAACGCTGCGACCGGCTGGGTCTCAGTCTGCGCTCCTCCTGGGGCATGACGGAAATGACTCCGGCGGGCACCACTTCCTATCTGAAGAGCACGATGGAGGATTTGCCCGGTGCCGAGCGGCTCCGGCGCCGGTCGCTCGCCGGCCTGCCATTTCCCCTGGTGGAAACGCGCGTGATGACTCCCGAGGGCGAAGCGCCCTGGGACGCGGAGACCAGCGGCGAACTCCAGGTGCGCGGACCTTTTGTAGCCGCGGAGTATTTCAACCTGCCCGAAGCCGCGGAACGCTGGACCGCGGACGGATGGTTCCGCACCGGGGACGTGGCGGTGATTGATTCTGAAGGCTACGTGCGCATAGCCGACCGCACAAAGGACGTCATCAAATCCGGCGGCGAGTGGATCAGCTCCGTCGCCCTGGAAAACGCCATCATGGGCCATCCGGCGGTGAAAGAGGCCGCGGTGATCGGCGTTCCTCATCCCAAGTGGCAGGAACGCCCGCTGGCAGTCGTGGTGAAACTGGAGGGAGTGGCACTGGATGACGAAGCATTACGCGCCGAACTGCGCGACCTGCTTTCCGCAAAATTTGCGAAGTGGCAATTGCCAGACGCGATCGTGTTCGCGGAGGCCATCCCGCGCACGTCGGTGGGCAAATTCATGAAGGCCCGGCTGCGGGACCAATTTAAGGACTGGAAATGGGAAGGCAGTGGTAGCCACGGTCAGTGAGTTTCTGACCGTGGGTCTTTCGCTCCGAATCCACCGGCGCGGCCGCGATGGTTGCGTGAGGGTCGAGGCACAACAGGCTCTGCCCCGGCCAGGTCATCATGTCCGGTAATCCGCGTTGATACGCACATAACCCTCGGAGAGCTCGCAGGTCCACATGCGGGCCCGGCCCGAGCCGGACCGTAGGTCCACTCGCATGGTGTAGCGAGGCGCGCTCATTCGCTCGTGTGTTGTTTTCTCGTCGAACGGTAACGGGCGCCCGCGGCGGAACACCGGTACGCCGGCCAATACGATGGCGGCTTTTTCGGGGTTGAAGGCCACACCCGCACGGCCCGCCGCCGCCAGGATCCGCCCCCAATTGGGGTCCGCCCCGGCCAGTGCCGTTTTCACCAGGGGAGAATCGGCGATAGTGCGCGCCACCCGCGCCGCAGAGCGATCATCCGGCGCACCGCGCACTTCGATTTCAATCAGGTGTTTCGCGCCTTCGCCGTCCGCCACGATCTGCATGGCCAGAGAGCGGCACACCCGCTCGAGTGCGCGTGTGAATGTTGAAAAATCCTTGCTCCGCGCGTTGCGCACTCGCGCCCCTGAGGCTCCGCTGGCCAGAACCACCAGCGTGTCGTTGGTCGAGGTATCCCCGTCTACGGTGATGGAGTTGAAGGTCGGGCCGACCGCTTCGGCCAGCGCGCGCCGCAAGAGCGCCGCAGAAATTCCCGCGTCTGTCATCACAAACGCCAGCGTGGTGGCCGTGCGCGTGTGCATTTGCGGCGCGATCATCCCCGCGCCCTTGGTGCAGCCGGCGATCCGCACCGCGTGTCCGCCGATACGGACGGTCTCCGAGGCGGTCTTCGGCCGGGTATCGGTGGTCAGGATGGCCCGCGCCAGGCGCGCGAACGCTTCCGGCCCGGACCCCAGGTCCGGAAGCAGCGCGGGCAGCCCGGTGAGAATTTTTTCCACCGCCAGCGGCACCCCAATCACCCCGGTCGAGCAGACCAGCACCTGCTCGGATCGGCAGCCCAGCCGTTCTGCCAGTGTCTGCGCGGTATTTCGCGCGGCAGCCAGGCCGGCCCTGCCCGTGCAGCAATTCGCGTTGCCGGAGTTGATTACGATTGCGCGCGCCCGCCCGTGGCTCCGCGCCAGGTGCTCCTTGCAGACCACCACCGGCGCGGCCTGCACGCGGTTGGTGGTGAACGCCGCGGCTACCGATACCGGCGCCTCCGCCAAAATCAGTCCCAGGTCGGGGGCACCGCTGCGCTTGAGGCCGCAGGAAGTTCCGCCAAAACGGAAACCACGCGGGAGCGAAATCGTTTCGGCCATGGAATCACGCCTGCGCAGCCGCGCGCATGTCCGCTACTCCTGCCGGCTGAAGCACGGGGAGCGCCAGCCGCGCGCCGGTTTTGGGTGAAAGTTCCAGAGCCAGTGCCACCAGCCGGCAATCTGCCGCCATGGGGCAATGCGCGCAATCGCGGGCCACTTTCTCGGCAGGCATGCCTCTGGGAACGCGGGCAAAGCCGTGTCGCTCGAAGAATTCCCCCTCGCGTGTCACTGCCAACACCTTTTCAAATCCCCGGCTGCGAGCCAGTTTCACCGCGGAGCGAAGCAGCTTTCCGCCCAGTCCGGAGCCGCGCGCTTCCTCCGCGACCACCAGCGAACGAATTTCCGCCAGGGAGCCACCGTAGTTTTCCAGCGCCACGCACCCGGCCAAGCGGCCCTGGGCCCCGGCCACCAGAAAGTCCGGGACGGCGCGATGCACTTGCGCCAGCGTCCGTGGCAAGAGGCCGCCGGGAGATGCCTGCGCGGAGATCAGCGCGTGAATGGCTTCGACGTCGGAAGGACGCGCTCTGCGAATTTTCATCGCGCGCCCTCCAGCTTCCCGGCGCGCGCTTCCGCTTCCGCCAGCGCCTGGCGCACGCGCATGGGCGCCGTGCCTCCGGGCACATCGCGGCGCGCCAGCGCCGCCTCCAGGGTCAGCGAAGCCGCCAGGTCGCCCGC
>DATIYQ010000173.1:0-81793 GCA_035517515.1 Binatia bacterium | reverse complement strand
TGCTTTCGAGCGGCTGGAGCGCGCCGCGGCCGCGCTGGCGCAGCGCTGAGGCTCGCCTGGACGCGCCACATCCTTTATCCTGTCATTCCGAGGGGAGCGAGGAAGCTGCGTGTGGCGCTTCGATGCCCAAGCAAAAAGCAGATTCCTCAGCCCGGCAGACAGCGCCGGGCTTCGGAATGAGAAAAGCGAAAGCCAGAACAAACGGAAACAGGAAAGGAACTGCCAGACACCCATGCCCGTCGTCACCATCGAGCAGATCGGCCAATATGCCGGCCAGAGCATCACCATCCGCGGGTGGCTGTATAACCTGCGCGAGGCAGGGAAACTCCTGTTTCCCATCTTCCGCGACGGCACGGGCACCATTCAGGGTGTAGTCTCCGCAAAAGAGAATGCCACGGCGTTTGACGCGTTGAAGGGACTGACCCAGGAGTCCAGTTGCATCGTCACCGGCAAGGTCAATCCGGACGCGCGCGCGCCGGGCGGGTTCGAATTGCACATCACGGAGATCCTGGTGGTGCAGCGCGTGCCGGAAAGCGACCCGTACCCAATCCAACTGAAGGAGCATGGCCCGGATTTTCTGCTGGAAAACCGCCACCTGTGGATGCGCACGCCGCGCCAGGCGGCCATCCTGCGCATCCGCGCGCAGGCCATCCACGCGGCGCGGAATTACATGGACAGCCAGGGCTACGTGCTCACGGACGCGCCGATGTTTACCCCCGCGGCCTGCGAGGGCACCACCACACTGTTCGAACTGGACTATTTCGACGAAGGCAAGGCGTATCTGACGCAGTCCGGCCAGCTCTACATCGAAGCCACTGCGGCGGCGCTCGGAAAGGTCTACTGCTTCGGTCCCGCCTTCCGCGCGGAAAAATCGAAAACGCGGCGCCACCTGACCGAATTCTGGATGCTCGAGCCGGAAGCCAGTTACGCGGTACTGGAAGACATGATGGAGCTGGGCGAAAACCTGGTGAGCGCCATCGTGCAGGACGTGGTGACACATCGCAGCCGCGAGCTGGAAACGGTGGGGCGGGACGTCTCCAAGCTGGCCACTGTGAAGCCGCCCTTTCCGCGCATTTCGTACGACGAAGCCATCGGCATCCTGCAGAAAGGCGGCAAGGACGCAAAGTGGGGCGATGATTTTGGCGGAGACGAGGAGACCGTGCTCTCCTCGCAATACGACCGGCCGGTGATCGTGCATCGTTACCCGGCCAGCATCAAAGCCTTCTACATGCAGCCGGACGCGCAGCGGCCCGACCTGGCCCTGGGTTTCGACATGCTGGCTCCGGAGGGCTACGGTGAAATCATTGGCGGCGGCCAGCGTATCCACGATTACAATCTGCTGGTCCAGCGCATCCGCGAACACGGCCTGCCGCCGGAAGCCTTCAAGTGGTATCTGGACCTTAGGCGCTACGGCAGCGTGCCGCACTCCGGCTTCGGCCTGGGCCTGGAGCGCACGGTGGCCTGGATTTGCGGAACCGCGCACATCCGCGAAGTCATTCCCTTTCCTCGTATGCTGTACCGCATATATCCTTGAAGCTTCCCGCGGGGGCTCCTGGAACCATTCCGAACCGAGAAGGAACACTGTGCCGCAAAAAATCCGCATCATCGGGGTGCCCATGGACCTCGGCGCCAGCCGCCGCGGGGTGGATATGGGCCCCTCTGCGCTCCGCGTGGGGGGACTGGCGCAGCAGCTCAAGTCCATGGGCCACCAGGTGGAGGACGCCGGAAACGTGCTGGTGAAGCAGGCGGAGGAGCAGCACTACGGCGAAAAGCGGGCCAAATATCTGGCGGAAATCGTGGAGACGTGCCGGGGCCTGGCGCAAATCGTGGAGAAAACGCTGGAAGACGGCATGGTGCCGCTGGTGCTTGGAGGAGACCATTCGGTGGCCGTGGGCACAGCCGCGGGGGTTACCGCGTGGTTCCGCAAGAAGGAAAAGCGCGTGGGCCTGATCTGGCTCGATGCCCATGCGGATATGAACACGCCGGAGTCCTCCCCGTCGGGAAACATCCATGGCATGCCGCTGGCCGCGATTGCCGGATACGGGCCGGACGAGTTGACCCTGCTCGGCGGGTCCAAACCGATGATCAATCCCCGGAACATCTGCATGGTCGGCGTGCGGGATATTGACGCCAAGGAGAGAAAGATCATCAAAGAGTCGGGCGTGCGCGTGTTCACCATGCGCGACCTAGACGAGCGAGGAATGCGCGAGGTGATGGCCGAGGCCTTGCGCTTTGCGCAGGACGAAACGGATGCCATCTGCGTGAGCCTGGACCTGGATTTTGTGGACCCGGCGGACGCTCCCGGCGTGGGCACCCCGGTGCGCGGCGGGGTAACTTACCGCGAATCCCACCTGGCCATGGAAATGATTGCGGACACCAAGGCGGTGGCCGCGCTCGAGATTGTGGAAGTCAATCCGGTGATTGACCAGCACAATCAGACGGCGCTCCTGGGAATCGAGCTGATGCTTTCCGGCCTGGGAAAGAAGATCCTATAAGGCTTTCATGAACGAGAAACGACTGCGCGTGGGAATTCTTTTCGGGGGCCGCTCCGGGGAGCACGAAGTCTCCATCGCTTCCGCAAATTCCGTGCTGCGCGCGCTGGATCCTGAAAAATACGAAGCCCTGCCCATCGGCATCACCAAAGACGGCCGGTGGCTGGTGGGCGCAAGCGCCCAGAAGCTTTTGCCCGAGGTATTGAAAAAAGGGCATCGCGTGGTGATGCCGCCGGACCCCAGCGCCGGATCGCTGATGGCCGTGGGTGAAGCACACGTCCGCCCGGCGCTGCGCGTGGACGTGGTGTTCCCGGTCCTTCACGGCACGTTCGGAGAAGACGGCACGGTGCAGGGCCTTCTGGAACTCGCCGGGGTGCCCTACGTGGGCGCGGGGGTGCTGGCATCCGCCGTGGGTATGGACAAGGACGTGCAGAAGCGGCTCTTCCGCGATGCCCGCCTGCCGGTGGTGCCCTGGCTGGCCGTTGCGCGCCGTGCGTGGGAGCGCCAACCGGATGCGGTGAAGAAAGCAGTAGGCCAGAAGTTTCGTTATCCGGTGTTTGTGAAGCCCGCCACGCTGGGCTCCTCGGTGGGCATGACCAAAGCGCACAGCGCTCGCGAACTGCCTGGGGCCCTGGATTTGGCCGCGCAGTTCGCACAGAAAATCATGGTGGAGCGCGCGGTGAATGCCCGGGAAATCGAATTGGCCGTGCTGGGGAACGAAGATCCGCGAGTGTCCATCCCCGGGGAAGTAATCCCCCACCGCGAATTCTATGACTACACAGCGAAATACCTGGAGGACGGGACGCGGCTGGAAATCCCGGCGCGCCTGGAGCCGGCCCGGATCAAACGCTTCCAGGAATTCGCCCGGCGCGCTTTTCTGGCGCTGGAGTGCCGCGGCATGGCCCGCGTGGATTTTTTCCTGGAAAAGCGCACCGGGAAAATCTACCTCAACGAAGTGAACACGATTCCCGGTTTTACCTCCATCAGCATGTACCCGAAAATGTGGGAAGCTACGGGCATTTCTTATGTGCAGTTGATTGACCGGCTGATACAGCTGGCGCTCGAAGAGCACCAGGAAAAATCACGCACGAAATTCAGCATCGAACTGCCCGAAGGCGCCGGCGGCGCGCTGAGCGCCGCTTCCGGCGAAACTCCCTCCGCCTAGCCCGAAGCTCCCGGGGTGCCGGTTCGTCTCCTCCCGCAAGAGGGCGATCGGCAAGGTCCAGAGCGATCCCTGCTGCGCCGGCAGTACGGAACCCGCCACCGGTTTGCGCGGCCCGCGCCCATCTGTTACGGTTTGCTGCGCGCCGCCGGATGATGCGCCGTATGGCACCGGCGAGCCGGCGCGCCGAGGGAGGAAGGATTGAGCCTGCTGGATGGAGACGCCGGACCAGCACCCAGCAAAATTCCACGCTACGTGGCCCTGGGTGGCGCTTCGCTGTTCATTCTGGTGACCGTAGTCTTCCTGGCGTTGCGCTTCCACACGGAAAAGGCCACCGTGCGTCTGTTCCTCTCCCAGGTGGCCGCGGGGGATTTCCAGTCGGCCTATCGCACCTGGAAGCCCGGCCCCAGCTATGCCTTCGGCGACTTTATGCGCGATTGGGGACCGGCGAGTGAATACGGCCCGGTGAGGACTTTTGAGCTGCGCGAGGCCCACCAGCCACCCAACGCCTCCGGCGTGGTGGTGACCGTGGAACTCAGTCCGTACGCCCCTTTCCCCAGTGCCGGTGATCCGAAGAGCCGCGACACCAAAGAAGTTCGGTTATGGGTGGAGATTTCCGACCAGTCCATGAGCTACGCGCCCTCAGAATTCCAGTTCAAACGCTAGCAGCCGGTCGCGCCCCGGTGCGCGGCCGCCGGTGTGCAATCCAGATGAAGAGCGGCTAGAGAGTCCGGAGGAGCGCGGAGAGTTCCGCCGGGGCAACCGTGGCGGTGCCGAGCTTGGTGACCACGATCCACGCGGCGGCATTGCCGAGCACAGCGGCGTCGCGGATCGGCGCGCCCGCAGCCACGGCCAGGGCCAGGACCGCCAGCACCGTATCGCCCGCTCCAGTCACGTCGAACACCTCGAGCCCGGAGTGTCCGGAGCGGACCGCGCCATCGCGGCGGCCGAAAGGCGCCTCCTGGCCGAGGGCCGGAATCAGGTAGCCGTTTGCCCGGCCGGTCTCGAAGACCGCCAACCCCCGGGCGCCGCGCGTGAGCACCACGGCGCTGGAACCAAATTTTTCGAGCAGCCTGGCGCCCGCAGATTCGGCCGATGCGTCGTCCTCAACGGGACGTGTGACCAGAAAGCAGGCCTCGGCACTGTTCAGCACCACGGCGGCGGCGCCTGGATAGGTGGCCAACATGGACCACTTCGGCTTCACGAAGGCCGGAACGCGCAGTTTGGCGCACAGGGAAAGCACACGCCGCGTCAGGTCTTCGGTGACCACGCCCTTGTCGTAATCGGAAATGACCAGAGCGTCCAGGCCGGCCGGCCCCCGCCCGCCTTTCAAAGCTGAAGCCACGCGGCCAATTAGTTTTTTCTCGAGTGCGGGAGCAATGGGCGTACGAGACTCGCGATCCACGCGCACCACCTGCTGATGGCGGGCAATGATGCGCGTCTTGAGGGTGGTGGGACGGGCAGGATCGGACAGCAGGCCGCGCGCATCAACCCCCACACCCACGAGCTTGTGATGCAAGATATCGGCCTCCGGGTCTGCGCCGCATACCCCAAACGCCGCCACGCGCCCGCCCAACGCGGCCAGGTTTGCGGCCACGTTTCCCGCGCCGCCGGGAGCGTGGCTCTCTTCAACGAAGTCCACCACGGGGACTGCTGCTTCGGGAGAAAGCTTTGTAGCGCGCCCCCAAACGAAGCTATCAAGCATAAAGTCGCCCACCACGCCGATGCGGCAGCCGGCCATGGCGCGAATCCAGCGCTGAAGAGTCTTTGTGGATGGCATGGTGTGCGGTAGCTCAGGCTTTCCGCCTGTGCGTTGTTGATGCCCGGTGAAACACCTGGGCGGCCTGCTCGGGCAACTGGTCCAAATGCCGGGAACGGACCGGCTCAGAGCCCGTCCCGCTCAGCTCGCTTCCACCCTGGCCTCATCCACGAGCATGACGGGGATCTCGTCGCGAATCGGATAAACGCGGTGGCACGTGCCGCACTTGAGCCCCTGGCTATCCGGTGTGAGCGTTACCGGAGTTTTGCACAAGGGACAGACCAGAATATCGAGCAGTTCCTTGCTCACGGCCATGGAGCCTCCTCCGCGCGGGACGCGCTCGGCACACGCTGTACCCAGCAAGCCACTCTAACAAACGCGGGAAGCGGCGGGCAACCGCGCGCGCTTCACTTTTTTCCGGCGCGCGCTGCGGTGCGGGCCAGGCCCACGCGCAGCGTGAACCGGCCGGTCCACAACCCGCCCGGGGCAAGTTCCAGCGGCCACACGGGCAGGATTTGCGACCCCTGGTAGACGCGCTCAAATCCTTCCTCGGATTCCGTGACCGTTTCGATCGGCGCCACCCAGATTTCCCGCGCGTTCGCGGCGGAAAGGCTGATGGAGAGATTCTGCCACTCGTCCACCAGCCGCAGTTCCGCCTCCGGCACGGTTCCCGCCCAGCGCAGGGGCTGCCGGGCCTCGCTCCATTCAAGGAAGCGGTCGGATTCCGAGGGCGCGAGGAGATTAAACACCATCTCCAGCCCGGCGCAGATGCGCATCGGCTCGCCGGTGTGATTGGAGAGCGCCAGGTGGCATGAGATCTCAAATCCCTTCCCGGTGCGCGAAAACAGCAGGGTCTTGGCCACGTGAAGCAGGCGGCCTTCGTGGCCCGTGCCTTGCGCACCGGTGGCCTTGGCCGTGTACGGAGCCTGCATGATCATTTCCAGGCGCTCGGGTGTGCCGGCGGCCACGGTGTATTCGCCGCCCGCGAACGCAGAGGATTCCTCGAGCCGCAGCTCTGCGTAGTCCTGCGCGCTCTTCCACGCCGGGAAGAGCATCAGGCGAAAGGCGTGCCGGGGCCAGCGGTCGTAACGCAAGAAGCGGTCCAGGCCCGCTTCCTTCACCCGGGTGGCGTCGTGAATCGAGACCGCGCTGCCCGGGGCGGTCCCCGCGGCTGCCGCGGGCATCTGGCGCAGGCGATCGTGGTACGCCTCCTGGCGGCGCTGGATGGAATTGATCAGGGTGACGTCCGAGACACGGAAATCGAGGGCCGCCATGGTGCCGCCATCCCACGGCTTGGTAAGCGCGGCATAGGATTCCGAGACGTGGTACATCTCCTCGCGTCCATCGGCGTCGAAATCGAGCGAGTGCACCTCCGCGTAACTGGGCACGCCCTGGTCTGCGGCGTCGGCCAGTTTTTCCGCCACCACCAGTTCGCGCCACAACGCCGCCCGCAGGTGGGGAGCATACAGTCCGCCGAATACTCCGTGCCAGTAGGCGTCGTTGCACTGAGCGCGCAGCAGGTGGGTGTAGGCCTGGTCCACGGCGCGGCGCAGGGGCAGGCCGCGGCGCACCACCGCCCGCAGCCGCCGGACTTTTGCGGAGACATGGAGCATCTTCTTGTGCAGCAGGTTGGCTTCGCTGTACTTGGTCAAAAAGGTGCGCCAGAAACTGCCGCGCAGAAACACCAGCACATCCGGCCGGTTGGCGAACTCCTGCTGGAGCGCGTGGAAGCGTTTGCGGGCCGGGGTGGGCAGGGCCCACTCGGTCAGTTCCGTATACGAGGCGGCCGGCAAATCCGCGCGGCCGAGCGGCTGCATCTCCGCCACCAGGTCTGCGGGAAGGCCGGTTTCCAGCCAGTCCGCGCTCTTCTCGATGGCGGCAAACCAATTATCCAGCCATCCGTGCACGTAGCAATGGTCGTAGGTTTCCGGCCAAACGCCGAACTTTTCGCAGTCGTCACCCATGGCCGCCATCCCGCCGGGATGCGCCTGCGCGGAACGGCGGAGGAATTCGAGGCTCTCGTCCACGCGGCCGAAGGGCACCAGATAGCGCATGCGCTTCAGTCCCGGGACAACTTTCACCACTTCATTGAGGTCTTCGGAGAGGTAGTAGCCGAAAAGATCGGCCAGCTCGAAGCCCGCGCCGAGAAAATGAACATCGTCCACCAGCGTGTATTCCACGCCCCCGGCGGCGAGCGAGCCGGGCAGTTGCGGCTCCCACACGCGCTCCGTGAGCCAGGCCCCCTGCGGGCGGCGGCCAAAGTGTTTTTCCAGATAGTCGGCCATGCGCCGGAGCTGTTCCACGCGGTCCTCGGGAGGGATGGAAATCAAGATGGGCTCGTAGAAGCCGGAGCCAACCATCTCGATCTGGCCCTTGGCCACCAGACCGCGCAACAGCTCGAAATATTCCGGATGCTTGACCTCCAGCCATTCGAGCAACGGCCCGCTGATGTGCAGCCCGATGCGGATTCCGGGATGGCGCTCGACGGCCTGGAGGAACGTCAGGTAGGATTTCTGGTAGGAGTTTTCAAAGACGCTGTCGAAATTTCCGATCGGCTGGTGCGCGTGGATGAGCAACAACAAGCGGAACTTCGACAAGGAGTTCCCCCAACGGCAATGTAACACCATACCGCAGGTAGTTTGTGGGCATCCAGTCTTTCGAGAACGCGAGGTTCCGGGGCGCCAATCTGCCGCGCCGGGTCACCCCTCATAGCACGTGGCGTTCACCGCCGGAATGCCGCTCCCGTGAGGCGAAACCGGTACTGCGCCCAGTGGCGCCGGCCATGCTGCCTGTGCGAAATTAGCAAGACGAGGTGAGAGGACACACCGCACGGATCGCCGCCCGGCGAATGGGATGGCAAATGAACCGGCAAACCGGCAGGCACCCAAAAGGGCGCTCATCCGGCAAGGGAGGTCAGGGGTCTGATTCCGAGGCTTTTGCCCGCGGGATGCGCCAATTCAACTCCCGGAGGTTCTGGCATGCGCATGAATCCTGGGAAGTGATCTGGCTGGTGGCGCCGGAGCCGGAGAAGACCTTTCTTCAGGGCATCATCCAGATCTCCGCGGCCTTCTATCACCATCAGCGGAAGAACCGGGTGGGCACACGCTCTCTGCTGCTTCGCGGGCTCAGTAAGGTAGAAGGCTTTCCGGCAAATCACCGCCGGTTGCGGCTGGAGGAGTTGCGCCGCACGGTGCGGGAATGGCTCAAGGAGTTGAAGCGCGGCCATTCGTGCTCCCGCAAGCCATTTCCCAAGCTGCGGCCATGGAAAGAGCCACATCCGGCCACAGGCGGAGCGGGCCGCGCCGGGATCATCAGGAGCGCTTCTGGACGCAGTGGAACGGGCAGGCGCTGAGCGCAGCTCAGGCTTTTTTCGAGTACCAGTCCGCGTTGATTTGCGTAAAGTTGGCCCACTTTTCCGGAAGATCTTCGAGCGCAAAGATCGCCGTCACCGGGCACACCGGCACGCAGGCGCCACAGTCAATGCACTCCGTGGGGCTGATGTAAAGCTGCGTTTCGCTCTCGAAGGCGGGCTCGTCTTTGCGCGGGTGGATGCAATCCACCGGGCACACGTCCACGCATGCCGTATCTTTGGTTCCAACGCACGGTTCTGCAATCACATAGGCCATCTGAAAGGCTCCTCAGCCATGAAGTGCGCGCCCGGCAGACTCCGAGCGCCTGTTGCGCATAACAAACTTGTATATCACCAAAGCGATTTGCAAACAACTGCCCCGCCACGGAAGGGAATCCCGCCCAGAACAAGCCCTTGGCAGGACTCTGCGCCCGGAATCTTGTATACAATGGTGCCGTAAATGCGTCTTAGAAAAGGACGGTGAGGCCTTCCCCCATCGTCCGAGTTTAGAATCTGCCCCAGGAGAAGAAGATGAGAAACCGCTCATTGGCACTGATCCCCCTGCTTGCGCTGGCCGCCGGCATGGCCGCGGCGCAGCAGAATTATGGAGGGGCTGCCGCGATTCCCCCTGCCCCACCCATCGGCAGCAAAATGCCGGGCCTGAAACTGGCTACCCTGGGTGGAGACCCCACAGACCTGGCCAATCTCGCTGGGAAAAAGGGGACGCTGGTGATTTTCGTCTCCGTGCAATGTCCCGTTTCCAATGCGTACAACGAACGCATGGAGGCATTGGCCCAGGAATGGCGGGCCCGTGGGTTCGCCGTGGTGGGAATTAACGCGAACCGAACGGAATCGCCCGAAGCGGTGGCCACTCACGCCCGGGAACACGGCTTGACGTTCACCATTCTGAAGGACAACGGCAACCGCCTGGCCGACGCCCTGGGTGCTTCCTTCACTCCCGAGACCTACCTGTTTGACGCCGGCGGCACACTGCGCTATCACGGCCGCATCGACGACAGCAAAGACCCGGCGGGAATCTCCAAACGCGACCTGACCGAGGCGCTGGACGCATTGGCCGCCGACAAAGCCGTGCCGGTGACGGAAACCAAGGCATTCGGTTGCACCATCAAGCGCGTGCCGCACTCGTAGGAAGGCGGAGTCTTTCTCCGTGTCCTCCGTTTCTCTGCGTTCTCTGCGTTAAGCTTTTTCCGGTTTCTCCGAGAGGGGTCATGCAATGACCGGGAAATCGAAGAGTGTGTGGAGGAACAATGGACGGGCAGCGGCGGCGCTGCTCGCCATCTCCGCTCTGGGCGCTGCGGCGGCGATGGGCGGCCCATTCCGCCAGTCCGCGAGTCCGGACCCGTCAGCGCCGAAAAAGACTCCCCCGGCGCCAGCGCTGAAATCGCTAGAAGTTCTGGACGCGGAGGGCTATCTGACGCATGTGGCCGAATACCACGGAAAGCCCTTGATGGTCACGTTTTGGGCCACTTGGTGCGAGCCATGCCGCGACGAATACCCCATGGTGATCGAACTGGCCCGCAAGTACGCCCCCAAAGGACTGACGGTCTTCGCCATGGATCTGGATGACGACGCGGAGGTAGCCCTGGCGCTGCGCTTCCTGGCCAAGACCCAACCGGGGTTTCCCAATTACCGGAAAAAGCCGGGCAAAGAAGAAGAGTTCATCGACCGGGTGAACCCGAAGTGGAGCGGGGCGCTTCCGGCCACATTTTTCTACGCCCCGGATGGCAAGTTGGTGGGACAAATCGTTGGCGAACAGAAGCGCGAGACCTTTGTGACCGCCATCGAACAGCTCCTCTCCCCTCCCAATCGAAAATCATCTCCATAGGGGCGTTGCCTGGTGCGCCCTGGTGTGGTGAACGTTTTGGCGGAATCGGGCGCGCAGCAAGCAGCGTCCCTACGGCCCTCTGTGAGCGACCGGGCGCGGATGCGCAGCTTGCGTTAGAATCTCTTCCGCTCGCGTCGCCGGGGGCATTTAAAAACCTACGCCACCCCCACTGGGAGGGTTCCTGCCATGTTCAATACCCGCGGAAATAAAATCACCTGGCTGGGTCACAGCGCGTTTCGAATCCTGACCGCAGAGGGAAAGGTTCTGCTTCTTGACCCTTTCCTGAACGGAAATCCGCTCTGCCCGGAGAACGAGAAAAAGCAGGCGCGCGTGGACGCCATTCTGTTGACACACGCCCACGGCGACCACGTGGGAGACACCCTGGAGCTCGCCAAGCACCACAAATGCTCCGTTCTGTGCATCTACGAGCTGGGCCAGTGGCTGGAATCGAAGGGCGCGCAAAACGTGATCGGGATGAGCAAAGGCGGCGCGGCGAAAGTGGCCGGCTGCGAGGTCAGCCTGACCCATGCATTCCACTCCTCCAGCGTGAATGACGGCGGAAAGATTGTGTACGCCGGAGAACCCGCGGGCGTGATCGTGAGCCTGCCCGGAGGCCTGGTGCTCTATCACGCCGGCGATACGTGCGTCTTTGGCGACATGAAGTTAATTGCCGAAATTTACCGGCCGGAGGTGGCGTGCCTTCCCATCGGGGACTTTTACACCATGGGTCCGCGCGAGGCCGCGGTGGCCATCCGTTTGCTCGGCGTGAAGCACGTGCTGCCCATGCATTACGGCACGTTTCCACCGCTCACCGGCCGTCCCGCACACGTGCGCGAATTGACCAAGGACATTGCCGGCCTGGAAATCCACGCGCCGAAACCGGGCGAAACACTCGGGTAGCGCGATGCCGCCAGTCTTCCGCACGGTGCTGAAAAAATGACATTCCGAAGCCCGGCCACTTTTGCCGGGCGGAGGAATCTACTTTTGCATCGCGCCGCTTCCCCGCGCGGGCGGGAGGATTGAGAGAGGCCATGTGGAGGACCAAAGACATCACCCATCCCGCCGTGGAGAAATACCTCTACGGCCTGCTCCCCAGGAGCGCCCCGGTGTTGCGGGAGATGGAGCGGTACGCTTCGCGCCATGACGTGCCCATCGTGGGGCCCGCGGTGGGCAGACTGATTCACCTGCTGACGCAACTCTCCGCCGCGAAGCGTATTTTCGAGCTGGGCTCCGCAATCGGTTATTCCACGCTCTGGTTAGCGCAAGCCGCGGGAGAAGGCGCGGAGGTGCACTACAGCGACGGCAGCCCGGAGAACGCCACACGCGCGCGGGCGTACTTCCAGCGCGCGGGCGTGGCAGAGCGAATTCAGCTGCACGTTGGCAGGTCCCAGGAAAAGCTGGCGCAGACCCCGGGAGAGTTCGACATCATCTTTATCGACGTGGATAAGGAGCAGTATCCGGAGACGCTGCGCCTGGCGGCGCCGCGCGTGCGCCGGGGGGGCCTGCTGCTCACGGACAACACCCTGTGGAGCGGCCGCGCGGCGCGAAAAGCTCCACGGAGCGATGCGCGCAGCCGCGGCATCCAGGAATTCAACCGTGCGGTCTATGCCGCAAAAGAACTTTTCCCCGTGCTCTTGCCGCTGCGCGACGGCTTCACAGTTTGCCGCAAACTGTAGGCCACGCTCTGCCATGTCCCTGCATCCGAGGTAAGCACCGCGGCGGCCGGATCTCTACCTGCCATGGGGCGGACGGATTGCCTTCCCTGGCGAACGCAGCGCGCCGGAACTTTTGTGCTGTGCCCGCCCTTTACCGTGCCAGCTGGCCGGGACTCACCGCTCCTCATCCGCGTCCGAACCCGACTCGAAGCGATGGTTCGCTTACTTTTAGGTTTCTTATTGACATAGTTAGATATCCTGCGTTAAGTATAGACTCGGTTAGATTCTGTTCCCACTACAGAAAGGAGAAAGCAAATGCTCGCTACCGGCTCGCATACGGTATTGGTGTTCGTCCGCCTGCAGTTCCAGGATGATTGGACGCGCTGGAGCGGTGTGAATCAAATCGGCTATACGGCAAATGCAAAGTCAAACCAGCTGTTGGTGGTTGTGGAAGACACGAATGCCGCCAAGACGACATACTTTTTCAATGTCGGCCAGGGCGAAGACGTGTGGGTTGAACGCAACGTAGTCCACATCCCCGCAATTTGTGTCAAGAGCGCGCCCGGCGATGAGGTGAAGTGCCGCGGATAAGCCGGAGCACGGCTCACTCAGCCGCGAAGCATGTTGCGCGCCAGAAACATCAGATTGGCGGGCCGCTCGGCCAGGCGGCGCATAAAATACGGAAACCAGTCGCGGCCGTAAGGGATATAGACGCGCATGTTGTGGCCCTCGCGGATCAGCCGGCGTTGTAAGTCCGGGCGGATGCCGTAGAGCATCTGGAATTCGAACTTGTCCTTTCCGATTCCCTGCTGGGAGGCGAACTCCTGGGTAGCCGCAATCATGGCCGGATCGTGCGTGGCGATCCCGTGGTACACGCCGCTGGGCAGCAGCAGCCGCATCAAGTTCACGAAGTTCGCGTCCACTTCGCGTTTCTCCTGGAAGGCCACTTCCGGAGGCTCCAGGTACGCGCCCTTGCACAGTCGAATCCGGCAACCCTGGGCCACCAGGCTGCGGATATCCTGTTCGCTGCGGCGGAGATACGCCTGGATCACCGTCCCCACGGCCGGCGACTGGCTGCGCAGGTCGCGGGCGATGCCGATGGTCCGCTCGGTGTAGGCGGAACCTTCCATGTCGATGCGCACGAAATTGCCCAGCGCTTCGGCGTGCTTCACGATGGGCAGCATCTGCTCCCGGCAGAAGTCTGTGCCGAAGTCCAGGCCCAACTGGGTGAGCTTGAGCGAAACATTGGCATCCAGTTTTTCCTGCGCAATGCGATCAAACACCCCCAAATACATCTGCCGTGCGCGCACCGCGTCTTCGCGGGAGCCGACGTTTTCTCCCAGAAAGTCGAGGCTGACTTTCAGCCCCGCGGCGTTGGACTCGCGGGCCGCGGCAATGGCGTGCTCCAGCTCCTCCCCGGCCACAAACCGGCGCGCGGTACGCCGCGCCAGGGGATTTGATAAGACAAAACGCTTCGCCTTAGGATTTTGGGAAAGGGAAATGAGCGCGGAACGAATCATGGAATTCGAAGCGCCCGGGCCGGGGAAGGACCGCGATGGAAAGGCCGGGTGATGGGGCGGAGTTGACTCAGTGGGCCTGCCCCTGGGCTTCCAGGAAGCGTTCGGCTTCAATGGCCGCCATGCAGCCGGAGCCCGCGGCGGTCACCGCCTGGCGATAGACGTGATCCTGAATGTCGCCGGCAACGAAGACTCCTTCGACGCTGGACTTCGCGCCGTCGTGGGCCTGCAAGTAGCCGGCTTCGTCCATCTGCAACTGACCGCGAAAGACTTTGGTGTTGGGGTCGTGGCCGATGGCCACGAACACTCCAGTCGCGGAGACATCCATGGTTTTGCCGTTTGAGGCGTGGCGCAGGCGAACCGCTGAAACCGCTCCTTGCTCCGCACCCAGGACATCGGTAATCACATAGGGAGTGAGAAAGCGGATCTTCTCGTTCTTGCGCGCACGCTCCAGCATGATCTTGGTGGCGCGGAACTCGTCGCGACGGTGAACCACGGTCACGCGGGTGGCAAACTTGGTGAGGAAGTTGGCCTCTTCCATGGCCGTATCCCCGCCGCCTACCACCACCACCTCCTTGCCGCGGTGGAAATATCCGTCGCAGGTGGCGCAGGTGGTGACGCCGTGGCCCATGAGCTTGCGCTCGTTTTCCAGGCCCAGCAGCCGCGCGGAGGCCCCCGCGGCCACGATCAGCGCCTGGCACTCAAATTTCTCCGCCCCGGCTTCCACCTGGAAGGGCCGCTTCGCCAGGTTCACCGATGTGACGCTTCCGGCGCGGAACTTGGCGCCGAACCGCTGCGCCTGCTTGCGCATGTTCTCGATCAGGTCCGGGCCGAGGATGCCTTCTGGAAAGCCCGGGTAGTTTTCCACCATGGTGGTGATGGTCAACTGGCCACCCGGCTCGTGCCCGTCGATCACCAGCGGGGCCAGATTGGCGCGCGCCGAGTAGATCGCCGCGGTAAGCCCCGCGCAGCCACTGCCGATGATAATGACGTTTTCCACGGTTCGATCTTCCTCCGGGCCGTTCGATTCTTCACACCCCCGCGCGGTTGCGTGCGTCCGGGGATTCTAGCATCCCGCGGGAAAGGGCTGCCACCCGGTCGCAGAATCCATCCTCCTCGCACGAGTCGCATCTCTGTGCCGCGTCCCGCGGGCCACGGCCCCGGGCAGGATGCCTGGGCTATTGGGGGGGCGGCGTCTGGTGGGATTTCCCTTCGGCGATGTGCTCCCGGAGGCGCCGGATCAGTTCGGAGTCTTTCCCTTCGCCCAGTTCCCTCTCGAGCTCCAGCAGAGCGAAGTGCACGATGTCGTGGTGGTGGACCTCTTCCGGAGCCAGAACGTCGCTATAGTGCAACCAGAGTTTGTGGATCAGCCCGACCTCGTTCGGGGTGAGGTGGGGCGCATGCGGGCCAAGGAAAAAGACCATCTGCTCCTGTCCGGAAGTAAAGATTTCCAGATTGAGCGGCGGGCGCGGCGCCGGCAGCCGCTCCCAGGCCATGCCCATCAGCCGCGCCTGCTCGGCCACTTCCAGCTTCTCCGAGCGGCCAAGGACGATGGTGGAGGACTTGAGCGCCACGGCGCCGCGGATCATCGCGTCCCACACGTCGTTGGCGGCCACCAGCGCCAGCTTGACGGGCTTGCCGTGTTTTTCCGCCAGCGCCAGGGCCTGGGTAAACAGGTACTGCTCGACGCTGGAAAACAACTGTTCGGGCATCAGGCCGGATTCGCCGGAGCCGGCGCGGTTCAGCAAGCGGACGTGCAGCACCACTACATCGCGGCGCTCGGTGCGCACGCGCGCCAGGGCCGCGTCCAGGTGGTAAAGCTTGTGGTAGTTGCTCACCGGAACCAGGATATTGCCGGGACGCGCGCCGATCACCTGCGGGGAGATCTCCTCCCGGGACTCCAGGTGAAACTGGTCCAACTCTCCGTGCGCTTGTCCTCGCTTGTGGGCCAGGCGCTCGGAAACCGTGAACAAAATGAAAAAGAGGATGGTGAACACGATGCCGGCAATTGTGGCCACCTGCTTGGTCAGCAGGTTGATCAGCGCAATGGCCAGAAGCGCGGCGGAAATAATCATCAACCCCAGGGGAATCTCCGTCGAGCCGATGCGGAAATTGAGCGGAACGCGGTACTCGCGGTCCCCAGGATGCGTGAAGCGGAGGACCAGCACCGCCAACCCTTTCATCACGAAGCTCCAGATGACCCCAAAGGCGTAAGCCTCGCCGAGGGTGTACACGTCTCCGCGGCTCAGCAAGATGGTGGCCACCTGCAGGATCACCACCATGTTGATGATCCGGTAGGAAGTGCCGAATCGCCGGTGGGGCTGCCGGAACCAGTCCGGGAGCACGCCATCCTCGGAGACACGGTTCAACACCCCGTTCGAGCCTACGATCGCCGTGTTGACTGCGCCGGAAAGAATCAGCGTGCCCACCAGCACCACAAATCCCTGGAAGGCCAGCAGCACTGGATACGGGCCCACCAGGTGCAGCGCCAGACCGCCGATCAGGTTATCGAAGTAGGTCTTGCGGATCGCGTCTGGAATAATCATGACCGCGAAGAAGGAAACCAGCGAGGTAAACAGCAGGCTGTACACAAAAATCACGAAGCCAGCTTTCTTCAGGTTGGGCAGCTTGGGATGCTCAATTTCGCGGTACACCTGGGCCAGCGATTCCTCCCCGCTCATGGCCAGCACGGAGTGGCCCAGCCCCACCAGAATGCCCACCAGGGCGATCCGTTTGGCCCATCCCACGTGCAGCCAGCCGACCGATCCGGCGCTCAGTTCCAGGGACTCGCGGGAAGGGAGCGGCGGCAAATGTCCGCCGCGGACCCACAACGTATAGCCGCACCAGCCAATCAGTGTCACCACCATCACCGTGGTGAGTTGCATGATGCGCAGCGCCTTCTCGCTCGAGTCCGGTATGCCTTTGATGTTCTGCCGCCAGAAGTAGAGCGTCACCAGGATGGCAAAGACCGCCGCCGCTGCGTTTTCACTGGCCACCGGCTGCAGGTGGAAATAATGCAGCAGACCGTTGGCAAATCCGATGATGTACTGGCCGGCGGAAACTCCGCTAATGGGGCCGGTCAGCACGTAGTCAAACATCAGGGCGGAGACGGAGAATTTGGCCAGGGTGCTGCCCATGGCCTCCTTGACCACGCGGTACACGCCCCCGCGCACGAACATGCTGCAGCTCTCCACGTAGATCGCCCGCACCGCATACGAAAACAGCATGATCGCCAGGATGAACCACGGCGCGGATTTGCCCACCGCCTGCTCCGCAATGCCACCCGCGTAATACGCGGAGGAGGCCAGGTCGTTCAGCACAATGGCGGCGGCCCGCCAGAACGAGATGAAGGAAAGCAGCGCCGTGGAGGCGATCAGGATGCGCGGCGTGGGGGCGGCGCTTGGTGAGACCGGCGGGGAATTGCTGGACGTTTCGGAAGCCATGAGACGAGCACAGGCAATCCGCAGACTATAACGCCCCGTGGCGCATAAGGAAAGGCGAATACCGCAGAAAAGTACCGCCCGCCATGGCGATTCTCCGGGTGCTTCGCTTCTCTGCGCCCATTGCGTGGAAAGCCTTGACGAACAGATGAAAAGCGGAGCCGCAGAGGGCACAGACAGGAAAACAGGAAGAAAAATCTCGGGATTCAGGCCTGGGGAGTCGCATCGCTGCGGAAATCCCGGGCGCACTGCTCGCAGGGGCAGATCGTGCGGAAGAACTCGAAACTGTAAATCCCCGTCGAGTGCCCGTCGCTGAAATCGAACTGGACCGCATACTGCCCCACTGCTTTCGCCTGCCGCGCCGTGGGCTTCGGTTTGAACATCGGCAAGGCAGGACCCAGGCCCGGAAGGCCGGGCAGCGCCCCGGCGGACGCGGTTGCGGGCACGGGGGCCGCGGCTTTCTTCTCGCGCTCCTCATTGCAGGTAGCGCAGGGACATTTCTCGCGCAGGTACACAAACTCATAGTGACTGGCGTGGCCGTCGCCCCACTGAATGTCCACACCGCGGCCCGTGGAAATATGCACCTGAACGCCGGTGGGACGCTTCCGCGGATCAATGAAGGAGGCCATGGTCTCGTCTCACGCCTTCTCGGCTTTCTCCGCGCAGCAATCACCAGGTGGGATGGGATTGCCGTGCGGGCAGGTTTGCGGATGGCCCAGGAAACTGCAGATGCGCTGGTCCAGCTCGGGAGAGATGATGTGCTCGAATTTGCAGGCCTGACTGCGCGCTTCGGGATCGTCAATGCGGAATGTGTCCGTGAACAGGCGCTCCGCCAGGCGGTGGCGGCGCACCACGTCGCGCGCGCGCGCCTCGCCGGAAGAGGTGAGCAGCACTTCCGAATCCTGCACCGCCACGAGGCCCGAATCGGCCATGCGGCCCAGCACGCGCATGGGGTCGAGCTGGCCGGTGGTGCGGATACGGTCCATGCGCGCGGGCGTGCCCTCTTCCCCAAAGATCCAGATTTGCTGCAACAGGTGGTCAATGCGCTCCTGGTCGTCGGCGGAAAACACAGTGATTTGCGAGAGGCGGCCGTGGGCCAGCTCGATCCGCCGGTCGGCCAGGCGGCCGATGGTGGGATCGTGAGTGACCAGAATGATGGCGTGCCCTTCCGTGTGCAGTTCGCGCAGCAGGTTCACCACGACGCGCTGGTTGGCCTCGTCCAGGTTTCCGGTAGGTTCATCCGCCAGGATCAACCGCGGATGATTGATCAGCGCGCGGGCAATGGCCACGCGTTGTTGCTCGCCGCCGGAGAGCTGTCCCGGAAAGTGCGTGGCCCGCTCCGCCAGGCCCACCCGTGCAAGCGCTTCCTGAGCCTCGTGCTCATCCGTCATGCTGTGAAAATACTGCGCCAGCATCACGTTTTCGATCGCAGTCAGATAGGGAACCAGGTGATACTGCTGGAAAACGAAGCCGATTTTCTCCGCGCGGTAGCGGGTGAGCCCGCTTTCATTCATCCCGGCGATGTCGACTCCGTCCACCAGCACGCGGCCGCCGGAGGGCGTGTCCAGGCCGCCGATAATATTCACGAGGGTGGTTTTTCCGGAGCCGGAAGGGCCCATGATGGCGATCCATTCGCCCGCGTCCACGGTGAAACTCAGATCATCGAGCGCGCGCACCCCGCCGTATTCCTTGGTGCAGTGTTCGACGGCTACCAGCACGCTCATCATTCTCCTCGCAGGACCACCGCGGGGCGCACGTGGCTGAGCAAGCGCAGGGGGAGCGCCCCCACCAGGGCCACCGCCACCATCACCGCCAGGATCAGCGGAATCACCTCCGGACGGAGTGAAACCGCCGTACCGAACACGCGCCGCCCAACCCAGGCGGAAAGCAGCGTCCCCAGAACCGAACCGATTATTCCCCCGGCGGCTCCCAGCAGCCCGGCTTCCGCCAGAAACAGCCGCACGATCCGCGTCATTTCACCGCCTAGAGCTTTCATCAATCCCACGTCCGTGCGGCGCTCCACGGCCAGCGCCGCGGTGGTCGAAAGTACGCAGAGGGCGGTCAACACAAGAATCAATCCCACCGACCAGAAGAGCAGCGAATGCACTCGTGCCAACAATTGACCTTCGGCTTGAGCAATCTGCCGCAGGGGACGGACTTCCAACCCGGCAAGCTGCGCCCCGAACCGCGGGGCGAACGCCTGGACTTCCTCCGGCGTGCCGCTGACGCTCAACTGGGCCACGCTGATTTTTCCCGGAAGCCCGGCGAGTTGCTGGGCCACGGCCAGGTTAACGAATACCTGATCGTCCTCCGCGCCACCGGTGGAGATCACCCCGGCAACTTCCAGTGAGGCGCTTCGGCTGCCATAGTGGATCTCCAGCGTGCTGCCCGGCCTCACCAGAAGGCGCGCGGCGGCCTGATGTCCCACCAGGCAGACCGCCGGATTTTGCCGGTCGGCCACCCAGGACCCTTCCACCCGCCACCAGGGCGTCAATCGGGGCACGGCGTCCAACCAGGTCCCCGCCAGCACCAGTGTGGTATCGCTGCCGGCGCGCACAATCGCGTAAAGATAAGGCGCCCAGGCCGTGACCTCCGCGCCCCCCGATGCCGGCGCGCGCTGGCCGGCGGCAGCCAGCGCGGCTTCGAGCGCATCGGGTGCAAACACGGCGCCGGCCTCTTCTGCAGTACCCACTGGGGCGGCCGAGCGCACAAGAACGTTCGGGCCCAGGGTGCGCAGTTCGCGTGTGAATTTGCGCTCCGCGTCAAATTCCAGATTCAGCAGCGCCGCGCTGACCGTGGCGCCGCTGACCAGGGCGATCAAGGCCACTGCCAGGCGGCCCCGGCCTTCGAGCAACATTTGCCGTAATACCCGCCAGAACATCACTCCCCTCGCAGGACCGGCGCCGCATCCAGCCGCGCCACCCTTCCCAGCGGCCACAGGCTGCCGGCCAGGGTAACGGCCAGGGCCAGGGCCAACACCACCGGCAGCAGCACCATGCGCCCTGTGGCCGGAGTGCCGAATACAATCCGCCCAACCAGATATCCCAGTCCTTCCCCCGCTGCAAACCCCAGCAGCCCACCACACAGCGCCACCAAAAACTGTTCGGCGACAAAAATCGAGACAATCCTGCGGCGCCCCGCCCCCAGCGCCTTCATCAGGCCGATTTCGCGGCGCCGTTCCAGCACCGTGGTGGCAGATGCAGAACCAATCACCAGTGCCGATGCCAGCAAGGCGGCGATGCTCACCAGCCACAGCAGCGTGCTGAGCCGCCCCAGCACCCGCCCTTCCGTTTCCGCCACTTGCCGCACCACGCGCACTTCCGCCCCCGGCAGCGCCTGTTTAATCTGAAAGGCGATGGAGGAAATGTACGGCGTGCAGAACCAGCGATCGTATTCCGTGGGCGAAAGGGTGTCTGGATCGCGCTTTCCGAACTGGTCTTCCGGAGTGGTCAGAGCGCTCACCAGCATCCTGCGGTATTCCCCGGGATGCCCGGTGAGTTGCTGCACGAAACCGAGCGGAGCGACAATCGCTTCATCCTCTGCACCGCCCGTGGAGAGAATTCCAGTGGCCAGGAGCCGCACGTCGTGCCCGGAGGAGTGGACCACAAACGCATCGCCGCGATGGATCCCCGCACGGCTGGCCAGCGATGCGCCGATCACCACCTGGATTTCGGGGAGCGCCGCATCCGTCCGCTTCGATTCAGGAGCAGCCGATGGCCCCTCTGAAAACCATGCCCCATCCACCTTCCACCAGGGATGTGTGGAGAGCACGCCGGTGGTAAACACGCCGCCGTCCGGCTCCGCCACGGCATGCGCTGCCCACGTTCCCACCATGCGGGTGGGGAAGCGGTTCGGCCCGCGATCCAGTTCCGCGGGCGCCTCCAGGAACGGGCTGAAGCCCACAATGTTCAGCCGCCAGAAGATGGTGCGGAGTTTCCCCAGGTCGTCCTGGCGCAGATACGCGCCCTGCTCCACCGGCCGGTAGTCAACTCCGCCGATTTCCAGCGGCAGGGTGTCTGATTTCGGCGTCACCACCAGATTCGCGCCCAGGCGGCGAAACTCCCGGGCCATGCGGTCGCTCACGTCCAGCGCCGTGGTGAGCGCGGCCGTGGCAATGGCCATGCCCAGGGCCAGGGAGGCGCCCTCCAACCACTTGCGTGCCGGGTTGCGGATAAAGGACTCGCGGAGGATGCGGAAGAACATCGGGTTAGCGGGAGGTGAACGGCTTCGCCGCCTCCGCGATGGATTTCACCTGGAAGATGATTTGCCCGCCCTCGATCCGCGAGGCGAATGCAATGGGGTTACACCCGCCGCCCTGACCAATGGTGGGTATGTAGATGGGCGCGCCGCAGTTGCGGCAAACCACGTTCTGCCCCTCCTGCCGATAGCCGATGGGCCCGCAGATGGCGCAGGCATCCAGCGCCGTGGCATAACCCCCGCTGGGCTTGCGGATCACCAGAAAGCGGATCTGCGTGCCGTCCGCATCCAGCAGGAAGAAGTGCAGCCGGCCATCGTCAACGGAAGAAACGGGGATGCGCCCAACGCCCTGCTCCGCCGTGATGGTCTGCGCCGGCGGCGGGGCCGCAGCCACCTGCGCATACACGAAGTCCGCGGTCAGTGCCAGCACGACGATCAGGCAGGAGCCAGCGGCCAGCAGCATCCAGCGGCGCTGGCGGCGGCGTTCGAACTCGCGGCGACGCCGCTCCGCGGGATTGGCAGCCGCCTCTGCGGCTGGCTGGCTCGCTTCGGCCGCGCCGGCGGAAAACCATTCGCGCAGCACCAGCAGCACAGCCACCCCAAAGATCAGCACGAAGAAGAAAATCTCGTGGCTCACGATGGGCCCAATCAGCGCCATCTCCCGCTGGCTGGAAGGCAGCCACTGCGCCTCGCTCATTTCATGGATGCCGGTGATGAAGAGCTGCGCGGCCACGATGGACAGAATCATGCTGGTGGCGGAAAAAAACCGTCCCAGGGGAATGCGCAGCGTGCCTTTGAAGAAGAATATGCCCACGGCCACAGCCAGCGCCAAACCCAGCGAGGTACCAATCCAGATGCTCACGCCCTCGCTGGAAAGCTCCACGGCGCGCAGGATGAGCACCATTTCCATGCCTTCCCGCACCACCATCAGAAAAACGAATCCGGCCAGGCCCAGCCCGGCGGCCAGCGTGGTGCGCTGCGCGAGCGATTCCACGCGCGTTTCAATCTCTTTTTTCAATTGGCGCGCAACGCGGTTCATCCAGAGGATCATGGTCACTACGAGTAGCGCGGCGACCAGCATCAAGAGGCCTTCCAGACCGTCTTCGCTCACCTTCCATAGGTCCAGCAGCGCGGCGCCGGCAAGGCTTGCCGCCACGGCGGCGGAGAGGCCTCCCCAGACCCAACGCGAGAGGTGCTGGCGGCCAGTGCGCCCCAGGTAGACCAGGACGATGCCCACCACCAGGGCGGCCTCGACACCTTCGCGCAGCGCGACGAGCAAAGCAGAGAGCACTTCCGCTCCTTGGCCAGCCGACCGAAGGGAGGGCAGGAGGCCTGGATGCCAGTTGCAAATGATTCGCAACTACATCCGCCAGCCTATCAGCCCCACACCCTTCCCGTCAAGCCTATCCTTGATTCTGCAGACCTTGCGACCGGGAACTGTCGCCCTCTCCGGCCGTCCCAGGTCTCATTTCAAGTTATGATGGCCCATCGGGCGGGGCCGCATCTGTGATTCCGCTCACAACGCCTGAAACAACCGACCCCCAGCTTCAAGACACGGACAGCACTGGCTTGCCCAACACCTCCCACTTGGGCTCGATACCCAGTCCCGGACTGTTCCCGGCGGCGAGCCGGCCGTCTTTTCTCTGCGGCGCCCCCTCGGCGTTGCTCACCGTCAGGTAGCTGTTGAAGTCCGTGGTGGTGAACAAACTTGCCGGCGGAGTGCTGTGCGCCAGGTGCGCGATCGCCGCCGTGATGATGTCCCCGCCCCAGGTATCCTCGATGGTCAAAGCGATTCCCAGCGCAACACACAAATCCCGGATTTCGCGCGCCCGGGTAAGCCCGCCAACCTTTGAAATCTTCAGATTGATCACGTCCATGGCCTGGTCTGCGTAACCTCGGACCACCATCGCCAGGCTGTCCACCACCTCATCCAGGACGAAAGGCCGGTTCGTATGGCGGCGCACAACCAAACATTCTTCATAGCTGGTGCAGGGCTGCTCCAGATACACGTCCAGCGTACGCACCGCATCCGCAACGCGGAGCGCCTGGTGCTGGGTCCAGCCGGTGTTGGCATCGGCGATCAGCACATCTCCTATTTTCAGATTCCCAGCGACTTCGTGGATTCGGCGGATATCGGTGTCCGGATCCCCGCCCACCTTGAGCTGAAATTTTGTGTATCCTTCGGCCCGATACGCCAACACCTTGCGCGCCATTTCCTGGGGGCTTTCCTGGGAAATCGCCCGATACAGCGGGAACGACTCCCCGAAGCGCCCGCCCAGCAGGGTCACCAGCGGCTGACCGCAGATCTTCCCCAGGATGTCCCAGCAAGCCATGTCGATGGCCGATTTCACATACGCATGTCCGCGCAAAGCGCGGTCCATGCGATGGTTGAGTGGCGAGAGGGCAGCCGCGTCACAGCCGATCAGGTGCGGAGCGAGTTCCGCAATACCGGTTCGCGCGCCCTTCGCATACGCGGGCAGGTACGCCGGACCCAGTGGACAAACCTCGCCATAGCCGGTGATTCCGGCGTCAGTGTGCACGGCGACGACGGTGGAGTCGAACACCTCGACGCGATTTCCACCGGACCAGCTGTAGCCGCCCTCCCGCAAGGGGAGGTCCACCTGGTACGCCTCGATCCTGGTGATTTTGGGAATCACTTCTTTCATTGGGTCACCAGCTTCGATCCTCGCGCAGCCTGGATGGCCTTCCCGCTGATCCTCGGCCGCACCCGGGGCCGAAAAGGTATCACTGTTTAGCACACGGCATCTATTCCCAGGGGGCGACAGCCTTCCGCGGCAACGTGGCACATCTCCATGGGCTGGCGCGAGGGTGCGGGTCTTCTCCCTGCCTCCCCGTCACTTTAACTCGATCACTTACTTACACCTTCTTTCTAATCTCTTCCGGCTATTAGTGCTAGTATGCGTATATGATTGCATCGGTATGCGAGGAAGATCCCCGGCACGCCCAATTTCTGGACCTCTGCCAGCTCTATGGCGACTTCAATCGCCCCGTTTTTCTCGAAGCCGTCCACCGCTGGCTGGTGAATTCCGCCAGCGCGGCCGAACTGAAGAGTCTCCGCGGCGCCATCCGTGACCGCGCACAATCCCTGGGCCGCACCGGAAGGAAAGGCCGGCCCCCGGCTGAGCACAATCGGAAATGGATCCGCGGGGCCGCGCAGCTCGTCTGGCAGAAGGAAATTCTGGGCTGGCCCTGGTCCAGGATCGCAAAGGAGGCCGGACTCAAACCGAGCAGGGCCAACATCCGCACCTTCGAGCAACGACGCGACCGCTACGCCTGGTCTGTGTTTCTGGCCCTCCCGCCCCACGCCGGACGGCCGGAAGAGTTGAAACGACTGCTCGATTCCCAGCCCGTGCGGCGCATGCTTCGCTCCCGCCTGTTTCTCCCCTTGGACACCCACCCGGAAGAGTCGAAGCGCCTCGTCTTCCGCCTTTTGGTGGAGCCCCCTCCGCGACGATAGTGGCGGCGTTGGAGCCGCCAGCCGGCTCGCCCGGTCCGAGTTTCCAGCTTTGAGATTCGGGTCACGGCCTCCTGCGAAAATAAATCCCTGTTTTTTTCTCTTTTATACCGGGTTCCCAGGCGCCGCGCTTCGCCGTATCCTCACCACATGTGTCCAGTCACTCGTGACTGCCCAGCTTCGCGCACTTCCCGGCTCTCTGCGCCTTTGCGAGAGTCCCATCCGCTTTCCGCAGGTTGCACCCCTCTGGAGGACCATGCTTACCGAGCTACAGAAACGCACCATCCAAGCTATCGTAAACATTTTTGAGACCGGCCAACCGGCCGGAGACTACGCGAGGGTCACCGTAGCACCAAGCGATCCGGGCCGGCTCTCTTTCGGCCGCTCGCAAGCCTCGCTCGCCAGTGGCAATCTCTTTCGGCTGGCTGGGGAATACTGTGCGGACCCGGCCGCACTCCATGCGCGAGAATTGTCCAGCTATTTGCCACGCTTGGAGGCCCGGGACCCGGGCTTGGATTCCGATGCCCGGCTGCTCTCGTTATTGCGCCTGACCGGAGCCGACCCGGCCATGCACCGCGCTCAGGACGCCATCTTCGACCGCGTGTACTGGGACCCGGCCGTGCGCGCGGCGCAGGCCCTGGGAATCGAGACCGCGCTGGGGAGCGGCGTGGTTTACGACAGCATGATCCACGGTGGCTGGGTGCGAATCCGCAATGGCACGGCGGCGAGCTTCGGCCGTCCGCCCTCTGCCCCTCTTCTACCCCAGGGCATGGCATTCGAGCGGGAATGGATCACCCGCTACATTGGCCTGCGGCGGGATTGGCTGGCCCTGCACTCCAACCCCCTGCTGCGCCTCACCACCTATCGTATGGACACGTTTGCCGCGCTCGTAAGAGCCGGAAATTGGGACCTGACCCTTCCGATCGAGGCACACGGCGTGCGCATCACCGCGGAGGCTCTGGACCCTCGGTCCGCCGCCGATCCCATCACAATGGCTCGGTGAACTCCGTGCCTCCGTGCTCCTGGCACGCTCCGCGCTCTGTCCTTTCGCGGCAGGGACGCGCGCCGGGGATAACCTGCGCACAGCCCCAGGCTTCCCGATACAATGAAAGCGCGTCCAAATGGATGAGCGCACGATGACTTTCCGCGGATCGATCCCCTGGCTTGCGGTGCTCGCCGCGGTTCTTGCGGCTGCGCCCGCGGCGCGCGCCCAGGAGGACCTGGGGGCCAACTCCAACTCTCAATCGCGGCCCGCCTACCTGGCCTGGGCATCCGGCCGGGCCGCGGAGCGCGCCGGTAAGCTGGACGACGCATTTGCGGACTACTCCGCGGCAGTGCGCGACGAACCCTCCAGCCGCGAGTACCGCGAGCGGCTCCAGACCGTGCGCTATGCGTTGGCGAACCAACTGGTGAATCAGGCGGAGCGGGAGATCCTGGCGGACCGACTGCCTCAGGGGGCCGCGTTCCTGCGCAAGGCCCTGTACTACGACCCTGATAACGCCGGCGCCGCGGAGCGGTTGCGTCAACTGGAGCGTCAAGCCGTCAGGGAATCCAC
The DNA here is from genome assembly GCA_035517515.1 of Binatia bacterium. Lineage (GTDB taxonomy): Bacteria > Acidobacteriota > Terriglobia > Acidiferrales > UBA7541 > JOPF136. The sequence continues at coordinate 55,346 of DATIYQ010000173.1, read as the reverse complement.
TGTGTTGCCGGAGTATGCATCCGCCGCGCCGCAGCTTGCGCCTCGCACCGGGACCCGCGATTTCAACTATAGGGGCGATATCCGGGGAGCGTGGGAGGAACTAGCCAAACAGTTTGGACTGGCGGCCGCATTCGACGAGGACATCTCCAGGCGCGAAATTCGCTTCCGCGTGCCGGGGGTGGACTTTGCAACGGCGGCGCGCCTGCTGGGCGAGCAGACGGTGACGTTTCTTCGCGCGCTGGATGCGCACACCTTTCTGGTGATCAGCGACTCTCAGCAGAAACGCAAGGAATATGAGCCGCAGATCGAACGCACCATTTTGCTGCCGGAATCGGAGAAAACCGAGCAACTGAATGAGCTGTCGCGGGCCGTACGGGAGATTGCCGGGCTGAACCACGCGCAACTGAACACCGCCGCGCGCAGTCTGACCGTGCGCGGCACGGAGCGGGATGTGGCCCTGGCCACGGAACTGGTGCGCGAGCTGGAGCAGCCGCGCGGCGAGGTGATGCTGGAAATCGACATGCTGGAGCTGGATCGCAATGCGGCGCAAAACCTGGGCATGGTGCCGCCTTCCAGCGTGCAGGTGGTTACGCTTTCCAAATCCCAGGTGCAGAATGCCGAGCAGACCACCGACGGCCTGGTGCAATTGATCCAGCAGTTGTTCGGCACTCCCACGTCCTTCGGGGGCGCTTCTTCCCAGCAGATTGCCTCCCTGCTGGGCTCCGGCAGCGCCTCGCTGAGCTCGCTGATTCCGGGGGTGATCGCCATCGAGTCGGGCCAGACAATTTTTCTGGCCACCCTGCCGGGCGCCACGGTGAATTTCGCGGCACAACTGAGCGCGGTTCGCAGTGCCCGGCGCATCCTGGTACGGGCGCAGGATGGCGAGCCGGCCACCTTTTTTGTTGGCGACCGCTACCCCATCAGCTTCTCCACGCTCTCCAACGCATTTGTGCAGCAAGGCCCCGCTCCGGCCATCACCGGGGGACCTTTCCCTGTGGGCGCATCGCCGCGCGGGGTGCTGACCGCCACTCTCCGCACGGGAAGCAGCTTTCTGGACGTGGTCACCGCCAACCACGACGACGGCACAATCTCCGTCGCCCTTGGCAACGGCGACGGAACCTTTCAACCCCGCGTGGATTACAAAGCGGGCACCAATCCGGTGGCGCTGGTGAGCGGTACATTCGGCGGCGCCTCCCAGTTTTTGGACCTGGCGGTGGTAGACCAGGGCGCCAACGACGTGGAAATCTTTGCCGGCAACGGAGACGGGACGTTTGCGGCCCCGGTGATCTATCCGGTTGGAAACTTCCCTTCCGGAATCGTAACCGGCGACTTCAATGGCGACGGCCACGCCGACCTCGCCGTGACCAATAGCAACGACAATTCCATTTCCATCCTCTTCGGCAACGGTGATGGGACGTTTCAGGCCGCGCAGACCGTGCAACTGCTGAACGGACGGGGACCCATCGGCATCACCTCGGCAGACTTCGACGGAGATACGCATGCCGATCTGGCGGTAGCGAATTCCGCGAGCAATACAGCCACAGTGATGCTGACCGTTCCTGTTTCCAACATCGCGAGGTCCGGGGGCGCGGTGACCGCCGTGCTGGCCTCGCCGCTGACCATCCCCGGGGGCAATGGCACCGGCAGGGTGAGTGTGGCCGGAGTCGCCGACAACAGCTTCAACGGCTCCTTCGAGGTTCTCTCCGGCTCGGGAACGGACACGCTCACCTGGTCGCAGGCAGGCCCGGATGCCACCAGCAGCGGAGGAATCGCGCTCACGCAGTCCGACCTGGCCACAGGCGCGCAGCCCGTGGCCATCGTCGCCGCGGGCTTCAATTCCACTCTGACCTGTACCCAGAGTGGGCACCCGGATATTGCCGTAACCAACCAGATTGACGGCACGGTGAGCCTGTACCTGAACCAATGCGGCGCTACTTTCCCCACGCGCACGGACTTCGCAATTGGCAATCAGCCGGATGCCTTGATCGCCGGAGACTTTAACAACGACGGCGCTGTGGACCTGGTGGTGGCCAACAACGTGGACAACAACATTGTGGTGCTGTTTGGTTCCGGGAGCGGCACCTTCCCCGCCAGCATTCCGCTGCTGGCCGGCCCCGGTCCGAGCGCGTTGGCGTTAGGAGATTTCAACTCCGACGGGCTGACCGACGTGGCCGTGGCCCTGGAAGCCAACAACTCGGTCAATATCATCCTGAATTCGCAGCAGCTCGCCGTTCCCATGAACCAGCTTCCCTATCCATCGGTGGAGTTTGAGGACATCGGAGTGAAAGCCAAGGCTACGCCGCGGCTGCATCCAAACGGGGATGTGACCGTCAACCTCACCCTGGAGATCCGCAGCCTCTCCGCGGTCAGTCTCAACGGCATTCCGGTCATCTCCAATCGCACCGTCGAGCAGACCTTCCGATTGAAGGAGAACGAACCGGGTCTGATCAGTGGGCTGCTCTCAGACCAGGAGATCCTGAGCTTCACAGGGTGGCCGGGGACCGAGCAGGTTCCAGGTCTCGATCTGGTGACCGGCAACCTGACACCGCAGAAGCAGGAAACCGAGTTGATGATTCTGGTGACCCCGCGGGCGGTGCGGCTTGCTCCCCGCGTCTTCCGAGAGCTGTATGCGGGATATGGCCGCGAGTCGAGCGGGGCGGGGGGAGGGGGGGGAGGATCGACGGGGGAATTTGGGCCCACCATTCAGGAGCGAAGAGGGATTGGCCAGCCGTTCACCCCCGGGCAAGAACAGCCGCTGATCGAACCGCCCGCCCCGGGCCAGACTCCGCTGCCCGCGCAACCACAATTTCCGTTCGTGCCGCCGCAAACGGAGCCGCCTCAACCTGTGCAGCCGCAACCGCCACCGCAGCCTCCGCCGCAGCAGCCACCGTCCGGGTCGAATAACTGAGGCGCGCCTCCCTGCACCAGCGGCCAGGAATTTGCAGGGGAAGAACCGGAGCACGAGCGCGCTCTTCTCAGATCTCAGGTCGCGGTTCGATTCCGCGCAGCTCCAGATTGACACGCATCCACGAGAGAGGTTCCGCGGCTTCGTGAGCAATCTTGACTAGGGCGCAGCGTCGAAGACCAGGATGGGCTGGTAGGTGCGCGGAACCACGGCCTCCGCCACCGCAATCAGCTTCTGCTGCTGATTGAACACCCGCAGGCGCGGCGGCGCGGGCGCTCCAGAATCGAGTTGAGAGGTAGCGCCAGGCGAGAGTGTGAACTGCGCGGGCTGGATTTGCGCCAGCGGCAAGGTGAACTTTGCGCCGTGCCGGATGCGCTTCTCCACCACGGGGAGGACGGTGGCGCGCGGCAACTCCAGCAGCAGGCGTTCCAGCGGAATCACCAGATCGGCGGCGCGGCCCTTGGCCGCCTGCAACTCTTCCAGAGTCACCGCCTGGTCCAGCGTAAATTCGCCTACGGCGAGCCGCGCGATTTCTTCCAGGTGCGCTCCCGCGCCTTGGCGCAGGCCCAGATCCTGCGCCAGCGAACGAATGTAGGTGCCGGTGCCGCACTCGATGGTGCAGCGCGCCCGAGAGCCTTCCACGGCATCAATGCGGAATTCATACACGTCCACTTCCACCGGCTTCAGATCCACGGGACGGTTCTTCCGGGCCAGTTCGTGCGCCGGCCGCCCGGCAACTTTTTTGGCGGAATACGCGGGTGGAGTTTGCAGCAAGCGGCCGGTGAGGCCCGCGACCAGCGGTTCGAGCGCCTGTCGAGTCACCTGCGGCGCGAGGTCCGGCCCCAGCGCCTTGCCGTCTGCATCGTAGGTATCCGTGGCATAGCCAAAGCGAATGGTGCAGGAGTAGCGCTTGCGCCGCCCGGAATAAAAGCGCGCCATGCGCGTGGCGCGCCCCAGCAGGAGCACGAGCACTCCGGTGGCCAGAGGGTCCAGGGTTCCCAGGTGGCCCACCTGGCGGAAGCCCAGAATGCGGCGCACCATCTCCACAACGTCGTGCGAGGTACGCCCGCGGGGCTTGTGGATTACGAGCGCGCCATCCATGGGCGGCGGTTGCGGCTGGCGGGGCATGGAGGGATACACCGGCGGCGGTGGATCAGAAGCCACCGTTGTGGTCGCGCGGCTTGGGAGCAGGAGGCCGGTGCAACAACTCCTCCATGCGCGCGGATTCCACTCCGGAAGCATCCACCACGAAATGCAGCTCCGGGGCGCGCCGCAGATCCAGGCGCTGGGCCAGTTCGTGGCGGATAAAGCCCGTGGCTGCGGCTAATCCCAGGCGCACGCCGCGGCGTTCTTCGTCTGTACCATACGCGGCCAGGAAGATGCGCGCGTGCTTCAAGTCGGGAGTGACCGTGACTTCGGCCACGCCAATCGGCCCGGCGAGGCGCGGGTCCTTCAATTCCCCGGCGAGCATGCCCTCGATTTCGTGCCGGATTTCTTCGGCCACGCGCTCATGGCGGTGGCGAACGGTAGTCATGGGAAAAACCTTATGCGCGGCCGAGGGGAACGAGCAGAATCCTCGCAGCGCCCGGAATGACAGGCCCAACCATGGTGTTACAAGACTTCAATCTCGCTGCCCACCAGGTCGCGGCCCAGCAGGCGCTCCGATTCACTCTCCACCTTTTGCAGCGCCTGCTCGAGATGGAGCGGGTCGGAAGAAATCGTTACCACCCCCACGAGCGCGCGCTGCCAGGTTTCCTGATGGTCCAGCTCCGCAATCGCCACATTGTAGCGCCCGCGCAACCGGTCTTTCAGGCTGCGCAGCACCTGGCGCTTGTCCTTCAGCGAGCGCGCATCGGGAATGTAAATCTCCAGGGTCAGCAGGCCGATGGGCATCTTCGGCTTCTCCGTGGCGCCGGCATCCTGGCCCGTGCGCCTCCTCGTTGCGCGGAAGCGTCCACCCGCCAGGGGACGCAGAGAGCATCCCCGGCGCTACCCGGCGCGGTTGGCGGCGACGGCTTCCAGCTTTTCCACGGTGTAGAACTCGATGATGTCGCCCACCTTCACATCGTTGAAGTTGGCGATGCCCACGCCGCATTCGAAGCCGGAACGCACCTCGCTGGCATCATCCTTAAATCGTTTGAGCGAGCTGACCCGTCCGCTGTAGACCACCACTCCGTCGCGGGTCAGGCGCAATTCGGCGTCTCGCTTGATCACCCCATCCGTGACGTAGCAGCCGGCCACCATGCCCACGCCCTTGATCCGGAACGTATTGCGCACCTCGGCGCGTCCCAAATGCGTTTCTTTGAACACCGGTTCGAGCAGCCCGGTGAGCGCCTTTTGCAATTCATCCGTCAGCTCGTAGATCACCGTGTGGGTGCGGATATCCACTTTCTCCTGTTGTGCCAGGTCCGCGGCCTTACGGTCCGGGCGCACGTTGAAAGCGATGATCACCGCTCCGGAGGCCGAGGCCAGGAGCACGTCGGTTTCCGTCACCGCCCCCACACTGGAGTGGATGATCTTGATCCTCACCTCTTCGGTGGAGAGCTTGGGCAGCATCTCGTTGAGCACCTCCACCGAACCCTGTACGTCCGCTTTGAGCACTACGGGCAATTCCTTGACTTCGCCCGCCTTGAGCTGCTCGTGCAACTGGTCCAGGGTGATGCGCGCGGTTGCCGTCCGCGCCAGCGTCAGCTCGCGGATCTTGGACTGACGGTAATCCACGATGTGGCGGGCTTTGGCCTCGTCCGCCACCTGGAAATTGTCGCCGGCATCGGGCAGTCCCTGAAGGCCCAGTACCTCCACCGGTGTGGAGGGCCCGGCTTCCCGCACGGGGGCGCCGCGGTCATTGAACATGGCGCGGACCTTGCCGTAGACCGCGCCGCAAAAGAAGAAATCCCCCACGTGCAGAGTTCCGTTCTGCACCAGCACCGTGGCCACCGGACCGCGGCCTTTGTCCACGCGGGACTCGAGCACGGTACCGCTGGCGGAAACGGCGGAGTTGGCCTTGAGCTCGCGCAGGTCGGAGACCAGCAGAATCATTTCCAGCAGCTTGTCCAGATTGGTCTTCTGCCGCGCGGAGACCTCCACCATCACGGTGTCGCCGCCCCACTCTTCCGGGAGCAGGCCGTTGTCGGCAAGCTGGCGCTTCACGCGCTCGGGTTGGGCGTCCGGTTTGTCGATTTTATTGATGGCCACGACGATGGGCACATTCGCGTTTCGAGCGTGGCTGATCGCTTCCAGGGTCTGGGGCATCACGCCGTCATCCGCGCCGACGACGAGCACGACCACGTCCGTCACTTTTGCTCCGCGGGCGCGCATGCGCGTGAACGCCTCGTGGCCCGGGGTGTCGATGAACACAACCTTGCGTTCGCCCACGTGCACCTCGTAGGCGCCGATATGCTGGGTGATTCCGCCCGCCTCGCCCGCGGCCACGCTGGTTTCGCGGATGGCATCCAGCAGGCTGGTCTTGCCGTGGTCCACATGACCCATCACCGTGACCACCGGAGCGCGCGGCTCCAGGCCAGCGGTCTTTTCTTCCTGGGAAACCTCCGCAACCACTTCCTCCTCGAACGAACGCACCTTCACGATGCCGCCGAAGGATTCCGCAAGCGTGGTGGCCGTTTGGACGTCCAATGGCTGATTGATGCTGGCAAAAATCCCGCGGTCGAGCAACGTGGCCAGCAATTCCTTGGCGCGCACGTCCAGTTTTTCAGCCAATTGGCGCACGCTGATGCCTTCGGTGATCGTCAACTCACGCGGCTCGCGCGGCACGGGTGCCGGCATCTCCGCAATCACGCCACGGTCCCCGCGGCGAGGAGAACTGCCCCGTCCCCGCTCCGCAGGGCCGCTGCGCGCGCGCACTGGATGCAGCTTGCGCTCGCCTTCTTCGAATCTCTTCTCCGCCAGCGGCCGCGCGCCCGCGGCGGATTTAGCGGGCTTGCGTTGGTAGAGCGGCTTTCCGGCCTCCGGCTTGGGAGGTGCCAGAACCCCCATGGCCACGCCCGGGGATGCGGTGAGGCGGGGCGGCCTGCCCGAACGCCCGGCCCCAGCACCGCTGGTGCCGGGGATCGGCGGCTTCTTGGGCAATTGCGGTAAGGGACCGGAGGGACGATCCGCCGCGGAAGCGGTAATCGCGGGCTTGAGCGGCAAAGCCGGCGGCGGAGGTTTGACCGCGGCTTCGCGCGGCCTCGAAACCAGTGGTTGAGCAGCAGCTCGAGGCCCAGCCGCAGCCGGCGGCGCAACAGGAGGCGCAGGCCTCAGCGGCACAGCAGCGCGCACCGGGGCTGCCGGCGCAGCGGGTCCGCCGGAAATCGGTGGTTTGGCCGGCGGCTGGGGTGGAGCAACCACCCGCGCAGCCGGGGGACTAGCGGGACGAAGCACCGGCGCTGTCGGCGGCGGGGCGCCCGCCTCGGTGGGGACAATCACCGCAGGCTTCGGGGCAGGCCGCGGCTGCGGGGCTTCCGGCGCCGCAACCGGGGCCGCGACAGGCGGTGCGGGGGCCACGGCCGCAGGCGGTGGGGCCGGCGGCGACTTGACTTCGATTTTTTCCGCGGCAACCACGGGAGGCGGCTCGGCTTCTCCGCCCTGGATCATCCTGCGCACCTTCTCCGCAGTGTCCACGTCGATCGAACTGGAATGGGTTTTCTTCTCGGCGACGCCGAGACCCGGGAGCAAATCGAGGATGGCCTTGGCCTTGACCTCGAGTTCGCGGGCCAGTTCGTTGATGCGAATTTGGGCGGCTTCAGTCATGCGCTAGTGGGAATGCTCCTCGCTGGATCCTTCGTGCGGGGCTTCTTCCGAACCAGTCTCCGCAGGATGGTCCGGATCCGCACCCGCCGAGGCCGGATCGCCCCCGACCGGCTCCGCATTGGGCTGCGGGGCGTCCTCTGCCGGTGGTTCTTCATCGCCCGCTTCCACCGCAGCAGGCTGCATCTCGGATGCCTCTGCGGCAGCAACAGGTTCCGCCGCGCTGCTGGCAGCCTGCGCGGCTTCCAGGCCCTCAAAGTGGGCCACCACCGCCTGCCGGATTTTCTCGACCATCTTTTCGCCGATTCCAGGAATCTCCAGCAATTGCTCGGCGGACATATCCGCAAGGCGCTCGATATTGGCGATGCCGTGCGCCTCGAGTTTCTCAAGAGTCTTGGGTCCGATCCCCTTCAGTTCCGAAAGCGGAGTGACCGGCGCGGTGAGCGCGGTCATCTGTTCCTCGATTTCCTGCCGCTTTTCTTCCTCGCTCTTGATATCAATATTCCAGGCGATCAGTTTGGAAGCCAGGCGAACATTCTGTCCCTTCTTGCCGATGGCCAGGGAAAGCTGGGTATCTTCGACAATCACCTCGAGACGCTTCTCTTCGGGATCCACGATTTGCACACGCGTGACCTTGGCCGGGGAGAGGGCTTTCTGGGCGAAGGAGACGATTTCTTCGGAGTACGGGATGATGTCGATCTTTTCGCCGCGCAGCTCGCGGATAATGGATTGCACGCGCATGCCTTTCATTCCCACGCAGGCGCCCACCGGATCCACTTCCTTATCCCGGCTCTCCACGGCGATCTTGGTGCGCTCGCCGGCCTCGCGAGCCACGGCTCGAATGCGCACGGTCCCGTCGTAAATCTCCGGCACTTCCATCTCGAACAGGCGCTGGACGAGCATGCCATCCGCGCGGGAAACGACCACCTGAGGACCGCGGGCCGCACGCTCCACCACCTTGATGACCACGCGCAGGCGCTCGCCCAGGTTGTAACTTTCCAAGCGGGACTGCTCGCGTTTGGGCAGGCGGGCCTCGGTGCGGCCGATATCCACAACCAGATCCGGCCCCTCCGAGCGCTTCACAATGCAGTTGACCAACTCACCCACGCGGCCGTTGTATTCGTTGTAGATGGTGTCGCGCTCCGCCTCGCGCACCTTCTGAAAGATCACCTGCTTGGCGGTCTGGGCGGCAATACGGCCCAGCACATCGGTGGGCTTGGAGAACAGGATCTCGCTTCCCACGGCCGCCTGCGTGTCGTATTTCTGGGCCTCGGCGAGGGAAATCTCCCGGCGTGGATCCTCCACTTGCTCCACCACGGTGCGCACAGCGAACACTTCCACCTGCCCGCTCTCCGGATTGAAGCGCGAGCGCAGGTCTTCTTCGGTCTTGTAATATTTGCGAGCGGCCACCACCATGGCATCTTCAATGGCGGCCACGATCACCTCGGGTTCGATATGTTTCTCCCGGCTGATCTGCTCGATGGTCTGGTAGAGCGGACTGGCCATGCTCGTTCCCCCTTGCCCGACCCTCCGTACGGCTCCCGGATTCGCTCCCCTCGGCCACCCCGCTCGGCGACTGAGCGGCAAATCCGAGCTGGACGTCCGACAACCACTCCCGGCTGCTGCTAAAACTCCACCACCAACTTCGCTTTGCGAATCCACTCGAAGGGCAGGGAGAGCACCCGCCCTTGTACCGCCAGTTGTACGTGTCCCTGGGCGAATCCCTCGAGCCGCCCTTCATAAAATGTGTTCTGCTCGAACGGCTGGGAAAGCGAAATCCTGGCCAGCCGACCGGCAAATCGCTGGAATTCCGCCGGTTGTTTCAACTCGCGGTCCAGGCCCGGAGAACTCACCTCCAAAACGTATCCCGTGGTGCCCGGGACCAGTTCCTCCACGTCGAGGATGACTCCCAATTCCTGACTTACGCGTTCGCAGTCGCCGTGACTGACCCCGCCCGGCTTATCCACGGTGACGCGGAGAAAGCGCTGGCGGCCTACTTTCCATTCCACATCCACCACTTCCAAGCCGGCCGAGGCCGCCACCCGCTCCGCTGCTACGCGAATCTTCTCGATCTGCATGGTTCCCAGGACGGCCGGCGGAGACGGACACCCCGGTGACCAGCGGCCTCGCGGCCAACAAAAAAGTGGGCTTTCGCCCACTCTGGTGTTCGACCCTCACCCGGAAAGCGCAGTATAGCCGGACGGCCCGCAGAATGCAAGCCGGAGCCGCCAAACGGCGCGCGAGCCGTGCACGAGCGGGGACACCTCGGCGGCCGCCGCAGGGTGGACCGCGCGGGCCTTTCGGCGGCCCGCCTCCACCTTTACGGCTTGGTCGGTGCGGGCGGCTTGGATGAAGGGTTCGTGCTGGTTGCGGGACGCGTGGGGGTGGTACCGGGCTTGCCGGCGGGCGTCGCGCCGCCTTTCACAGGATACGCCTGGTCGTACAGCTTGATGATCTCCTGGGTGATGTCCAGTTGGTTCGAGCAATACACCTGGCAAGCCTGGGAGGCATCCATAACCACGCCAAAGTTGTTGTCGCGCGCGTAGCGGGACACGACTTCCGCCATCTTACGCCCGAGCTTGTCAAAGGCGTCCTGTTGCGCGTCGTTGGCGTCCTGCTGATATTCTTCCTGCTTGCGCTGCAATTGGCGTTGTATGCGTTCCCCCTGGCGTTCCAGCCGGGCGCGCTCTTCGTCGCTTAAGGTCTGCTGGCGTGTGCGCAACTGGTTCTGGATATCTTCGAGCGACTTGCGCATGTTGTCCAGGTCCGCCTGTTTGACGGCAAACTGTGATTGCAGCTCGGCACCCAACTGTTTTCCTTCCGCGGTACTCTGCATGGCCACGCGAATATCCACAATGGCGACACGGGAATTTGGATTCGGCGCAGCGGCCGGGGCCGCTTGTCCTGATGCTGGCACAGAGGCAAGCGAAAGGGCTGCGGCCAGCAGAAATGCATGGGCTGAGGTCTTCATCACGTCTCCTTGCCGGACAATCCGGGAAAGCACAAAAGCATCATTATAGAGAATCCTCGCAAAACCGGTCAACGGAAAACCGGGCTCCTTCCTAACGCGGCATGGGCATCAACAGCACACGGTTGTTAATGGAATCGGAAACCACCACCATGCTCAAGCGCGGGTGAATCGCCAGGGCATACTGCGAACTGCCGCTCAAGGGCAGCACGTCCACCACTGTAGATTGCATCAGGTCCACCACCGAAAGCGTATTGCTGGCCGTGTTCAGGGTGAGCAGGGTGCTGCTCTGATAGTTGTAGGCCAGGGACGAGGGATCGACACCCGTGCGAATGGAGCTTGTGATCAGGTTGATGGGATCAATCACCAGCACAGCATTTCCCGCGCGCTCGGCGACCAGGAACACCTGGTTCACGGGGTCGTAATCCACACCCACCGGTTGCTGAACCGAGCCAATCTGGTTGAGCAGCACAGGCACCCCGGCCGTGTTGAAGATCTGGACGGAATTGCCTGTTTCGGAGGCCACCACCGCCACCTCCAAATCCGGAGCAACGGCCACGGCCACCGGCATGCTACCCGCGCTGGTAGCGCTGGGCTGCGGGGCCGTAGATCCGGCCATCGGAAAAGTACTGAGGATATTGCTGCCGCTGCTGGTGACTAGAGCAGTGCCCTCTCCCTGGTCCACGGCGACGCCGGCAGGCTGCGCACCCATGGGCACGCGAAAGAGGAGTATAGGGGGATTGCTGGTCAAATCGAGCAGTGCGGCCGTGGATTCGCCGCTATCCGCAACTACGGCGCGCCCCGCACTGAAAAGGACCGCAACGCTCACCGGCGCGGCACCCACCGTAACTGTGGAGGTTACCGTGGCAAAGGTGGGACTCGAAGGGTTCAGGTCCACCTCGCTGACCGTATTGTCGGAGGTGTTCGCAACCAGGGCGATGTCCCGCTGTTGATCCACAGCCACCCCGGTGGGCGCCTGGCCCACGGGAACAGCTTGCGTCAGGTAAATATTCTTCACGTTGGAGAGCGCGCCGGTGGAAGTGTCCTCCACGTCCACAACGATCCGGCGAGGCCCTCCATTCAGGAATGAGACGGGGATGGTGGCGGTCAACAGTTGCGCGCTCACTCGGGTTGTTGTCACCACCGGCGATCCTGCTTCCTCCAGGCGAATCTGGGCATTGGGAGAAAAGCCGGCACCAACGATGGTAAGCGGGACAGGCGCAGCGGCGGTTCCCGATACGATTACGGTCGGACAACCCTCCGTGACTGCTGGCGGCGCCGCGGGACAACTCATCTCCAGGATCTGTGGGGCGCCTCCGCTGGCCCGCGTGGGCCCGAAGTCGAGCACAGTGACGGAATTATCGAGATCGTCTGTGATCAGGGCCTTATTGGCGCCCTGGGCGAAAGCCACTGCCAGCGAGGCCAGTTGGTTATTTCCCAGGACCACAGAGGGAAGCTGGGAGGGCGTGGCCATGTCTATGACGAAAGCCGACTGCGCTCCGGGATTCAGAACCACTCCGATGCGGGTCAAAGCATTGACAGCCGCGGAGGTATTCCCAAATCCGAGATTCAAGCCTCCCACCGACTGGTCGGTCAGCCGGAAAAGTTCGGCCGCACGGGAAGAGGGATCCGCAAACAACAGGGTCTTGGTTTCGGTATCCAACCCCATACCCTGGATGGTGGCGCCAATAAAAGCGGTGAAGACCACCTGGTTGCGGATCAGATCCACGACGGTGATGCTGCCTGAGCCGCCGGGAGTGACGATGGCCCAGCCCAACTCGGTGAGGACAGTGACCTGCGGCTTGGCGCCCGTGGTGACGGCCACCGTACCAAGCACGGAACCGTTGGTGCTTGCTGAGCCGCCATTGCTGCTGGCGTCCGTCCCCGCCTGGGCCCAGGTCAGGGTGGCACTGCCCGAACCGGACACTACCACGAAGCTCCCGTTGAAACTGGAATCGGCGACTCCGGAAACCGTGACCAGGCCCGTGCCGTTTCCGCCGGGGACGGCGAGCGTCGCGGCCAAGGTCGCGACCACCGTCCCGCCCGTACGGGTGATCGAGGTGATGCCCACGGTGGCGGGGCAGTTCATCGGCTGCGTCGTATCCAGCAGGGTTGCGGTGCCCCCGTTCTGATTCACCACCAGAGCGCGTCCGTGTACCTCGTCAATCCCCACGGCCACTGGGGCGGTGCCGACGCAGGGAAGAGTCGCCACCAGTGAAGGTACGGAAAGATCGACTACGGCCAAATCGTTCGAACCAGTATCGGTGACAAAAGCGAGATTCTTCAAGCTATCGACCGCAACGGCGGTGGGCATCGTGCCCACGGCCACGGGTGTGCCGCTCACCGTGGTCAAAGCCGGATCCAGCAGCGCGAGCGTGTTGTTTCCCTGGTTCACCACTACGGCGGCGCCGGTGACATCGTTGACCGCCACGGCCACCGGGGCAGAAAGTTGTCCGGGGCCAGCGCTGATGCCGTACTTCGTCGGGCTGGCAGTCGGCCGCACCGCTACGTCCAGCGCGGCGCGAGTGGGGACAGCACTGGGGGTATTCACCTCCACCTGGTAAAGGCCCGCCACGGTCAGATCATTGGAGATCCCGCCCACGACCGCGGTGATTCCGCGGGGATCAGGAAGGTTGGTGGTGGGATTCGTCACCAGACTGGAAGCTTTGGTGGTCCCATTGTAGGCCAGAGTGCTGGACGGAAGGTAATAACCCCCATCCACTATGATCGGGCTCCCACCCGATTGTTGGACGAATGTGGAAGGCAGTGCGGTCAATGCAGCAGGCCGGACCGGAGCTACCGTGACCGTCTGTCCGGCAGTGGTGGCGCCGCCCTGGGAGGAGGCAACGACGGTGCAGGCATATTCCACAGGATTCGTGGCAGGCACCGTCAGGCAGTTGGTGTTTGCCGCGGCCAGTACGCTCGAGGAGACGCGCGCCCGGAGACTGGTGTCGCTCACCCGGGTGACGTCTGAGACCGGCAGCCCTGCAAAGGTTACCGTGGTCGTGCTCAGGAAATTTGTCCCCGTCAGGTACAAGTCTTCGAACACCGCACCCTGGGGAACCAGATTGGGACTGACCGAGGTTAGCGTGGGAGGACTCGCCGTGACAATGGTGACATCAACCGAGGTGACCTGGGTTGTGTCCGCGACGGATTGGGCCTCGATGGTGATGAACGATGCAGGTACCGTGCTCGGGGCAACATAGACCGCCGGAGTCACGCCATCCCCGGGAGTCATGGGGGTGATGGTGCCGTTCCCGCTCGCGGAATTGCCTCCCTCGACGCCGTCGACCAACCAGTTCACGGTATTCACAAAGCCGGTCCCGGCGCCGCTGACCGTAGCGACGAAGGAGAGTGTTTCGTTCGTGCCGAGGGTCAGTGATCCCGTGGGAGCGATGGTTACAGTGATTCCGGAGGTGAGAGTGACGGTGCCACTCCCGGTCGCTTTGGTGTCCTGATTGCTGACCGCGGTGATGGTGATGGTGCCGCAAGCGGAACCAGTGGGCAAAACGGAAGGCGCCGTGTACAGTCCGTTGGTGGAGATAATGCCGCAGGTGGTGGTACCCCCAGTGACCATGTTTACCTGCCAGGTCACCGTGGTATCCGTGGCATTCAATACGCTGGCCGAAAACTGACAAGTGCCCTGCAGGGGAAGTGTAATTCCTGAACAAGTTGAAGTGACCGATACGGTGATCGCTGTGGTCGAAGTGCCGTTATGGCACGCGGCCGCCAGTCCGGCGAATAAGACCAGGACCACAACCCACCAGAATGTCTGCGCATTCACGCGTCGAACCATCACCGCTGCATCTCTCCTTCGTCCCGGACAAGAATCTGCCCGGCAGGTCCCAAGAGTTCACCGCTCCCGCGTTGCAACCGGCATCCACCGCACCGGAACCAGGGGCACGACCACATGGGGTGGGCGCACCAGCCTGCAACCCGGGCACTAAAAAGTGCGGGCCACCGTAAAGCGTATAGCGTGCAGGGGCTCCTGGTAAAACAGCCGCCTGGAGGTCAGGTCCAACTGAGCGTTCAGTTGCGGCAACACCTGCCCGGTGAGCACCCCCGGCGGCAAAGAGGCGCGGACCGCGTCGCTCAGGTAAAAATCACCCCGCGGCGCCTGAAGCACATCCGAAAAGCGCAAAGGATTATACGCATAATAAATCCGGAATGGCACCTGGACGATGGGCAATTGAACCACCAGCTCCAGCCCGGTGGACATGCGCGGGTAGAAATTGGAGCCCGAAGCGATTACAAAGCGGCTCGGAACATTGCTATTCGGGAAGTTACTCTGCAAGGTATCCAGGGCGGTAGGATTCAATTTCAGCCCATCGGGGTGCACGATGCCGACGCTCCCGATGTCCACGAAGTAGTCCATGCTCACGGGTCCGAAAATGGGGAAACGATATTCCACGTTTCCAACCGTCTCCAGGTCCCCACCCGGGTAAGAAAATTGATAGGCCAGGCCGGGAACGGCGAGAGTCCTGGTAACCGGCAGGCCGCCCGGACCAAGCGTCGTGGGATCCGTGTAGGTAACGCTGAGCGGGATGCTCGTGGGCGCATACGCGAAGGGGGTCAGGGTGCGGATTTCGAAGCCGCGGATATCCTGCTCTCCGCCCATGTACAGACGGGTCTGCGGAGGAACCTCCCGACCGCCGTATCCAACGGTGTAGGCGGTGAGAATGCGGAATCCTACCACGTTGCGGTTCTTACGCACGGGGATGAACCGCTTGTATTCCAGGGTCGGAGTAATGGAGTTGACATTGCCGCCCAGCGGTCCGCCCACAAAACCCAGCGAAAGATAGATGCTCCGGCCGGTGGTGGGATTGATCTGACTGTTCGTCGTATTGTAGGTCGCGCTCAGGCTGATCTGGCTCTGGTTGAGCCCGGTCAATGCGGAAGGCCCCGCAGCCGAAGTGAACTGGAGATTTTCAAACAGCAGCCGCGAGGCGTCGCTGAACGCGGTAATGTTGGTTTCCGAATAACCGTACGAAACCGAAGCGCGCCAGAACGGCAGGCTCTTCAACGGATAACTGGCAAAGACGGTGAACCCCTTGGTGGATTGGCTGTAGTTCTGCACGGCATTTGGGTCGTTGATCGCCGTGGTGGTCCCCAGCAAGAGCGCAGACTGCACCGCGCTATTGAAGTCGTAGCGGTTGTCGAACAGGGTGAAGCCCGTGGAGATGGGCTTGTCGCGGAAATACGGCTCGGTGAAGCCGAATACGAAACTCGTCACCAGGGTGCCGTATTGAGCGGAGAAATTCAGCGTCTCCCCCAAACCAAGGAAGTTGTTCGTCTGATAGTTGAAGCCGACGAAGGTGCCCTCAATCCCGCTCACGCCGCCGTTCAGGCCGATGGACTGCTTGCCCTTCTCCTTGACCTTCAAGGTGATGTCTACGGTGCCCTCTTTGGGGTTCCGCTTTAACTCTGCGTTTTCTTCCTTCTTGATGGGCTCAAAGTAGTTGAGTTGGTTCAGGCGCAGGATGGAAAGCTCCCACAGGTGATCGCTGAAAAGGTCGCCCTCATCCAGCAGCAATTCGCGGCGGATCACCTTGTCGCGGGTGGTGGTGTTTCCGCTGAATTCAATGCGGCGCACGTGGTACTGCTTCTGCTGGTCGAACTCCAGAGTCAGGTTGACGGTTTTCGTGACCGGGTCCGGATCGGTGATCGGCTGCGCGGTGAACTCGATATAGCCGAAATTCCCGAAGAGCTTCCGGTATTCCTCCAGGGCTTTACGGATCTTTTCCGTTGAAAAAATCTCGCCTTCCTTCAGAGGGAAAGCGCGGGTCAGGAATTCTGAGTTGAAGAACAATTCGGGGTGTTCCGGATCCGCGCTGCGGACCACCAGTTTTCCCATGCGGTACCGGTCGCCTTCTTCGATGCTGATGGTAATGTTGGTGGCCTTGCCGGGCTTGGACCCCTTGAACACCCAGAATCCCCCAGCCTTCACGTCCACCGTTTCCAGCTTGGGCTCGTTGACGATCACCGCGTAGTAACCGTTGTCCTGGTAGAGCCCGCGCACGCCAGCTTCCAGGTCTTCGTCGAGCTTGCGGCGGTCAAACGTCTTGTTGGCCACGCTGAACCAGTACGGACCAATCGGGAAGCCATACGGCCGGTCGTTGCGCATGGCGCGCTCAATCTTACGGTCGGAAAAGGCCTTGTTGCCTACAAACGTGATTTTGCCCACCTTGACTTTGGGGCCTTCATCGATCACGAAGTTCAGTTCGACGGCATTGGTACCCGCGATGCGGGAATACGTGGACTTGACCACGGCAAATTGGCGTCCATGCTCGGCCAGGAGTTCCTTCAGGACGGTCTCGGCGCGCTTGATTTTGGTCGGGTCAAACGGACTTTCCACCGTCAGCCCCACCTTGCGATCCTTAAAGCGGTCCAGAATGTCGGACTCGCTGACCGAATGATTGCCGGTGTATTTGATGTGGCGGATGATGGGCCGCTCTTTGACGTAGAAGACCACCACTACGGCGTTGGGCTTATCGGGGCTGTTCTCCACCTCGAGCCGAACATCCTCGAAATACTGGGTGTTCCACAAGGCCAGAAAATCGCGATGCAGAGTCTCCTCGTTGTAGACATCGCCCTCGTGGCTAAAGATGCGGTTGCGGAGCGTGTCGCGCGGAATGCGCCGATTCCCGACGATGTCAATTCGCTCGATGACCGGGGGAGGCAGGTTTTGCGCCGCAGCGGTGGGGACCGGCAGCAGTGCGGAGAAGGCGCAGAGAAGGGGCGCAAGCGCCCAGCGCCACCGTGAACAAAATTTCACTCCGGCAGCCCCCCCACCCAGCGGGGCCGCATTCCCCCACAGCAAGATTAGTTACTCCTCGTCGCCGAAGGCTTCGGCCCGCCGATGAGATTCGCTAGTGTACCACTGAGGTTGCTTCTACAACGGGACGGAATCCCAGCCCCTCTGGGCCCAGGTAGACTTCCAGCGTGGCGGGGCGAGTGATGCCTCCCCGGATCAGGGCTTCGGAAAGCGGATCCTCCACGTAGCGCTGCAATGCGCGGCGCAGGGGACGGGCGCCGTAGCTGCGGTCGGCGCAGGTTTTTTCCAGAATCCAGTGGCGCGCCTCCGGCGTGAGCGCGATCTGCACCTGGCGATGGATCAGGGTTTCATTGATCTGGCGCACCAGGATTTCGATGATCTGCAGCAGATCGTCGTCCGAAAGCGGATTAAAGATAATGATCTCGTCCAGCCGGTTCAGGAATTCCGGATTGAAGAGCCGGCGCACCTCGGTCATCACCTGGTCTTCCATGCGCTGATCGTTCAAATCCTCCGCCGCAGACTGGAAACCCATGGTGGAGCGCTTCTGCAGGTAGCGCGCGCCCAGGTTGGAGGTCATGATCAGGATGGCGTTGCGGAAGTCCACGGTATTTCCCAAACCGTCGGAGAGCTGCCCGTCCTCGAACACCTGCAGCAGGATGTTGTAAACATCCGGGTGGGCCTTTTCAATTTCGTCCAGCAAGACAATGGAGTAGGGCGTGCGGCGCACGCGCTCGGTCAATTGCCCGCCCTCTTCGTAGCCCACGTAGCCCGGAGGAGCGCCGATCAGCTTGGAGACGGAATGCTTCTCCATGTACTCGGACATGTCGAACCGCACCAGCGCCTTTTCGCTGCCCATGAGAAATTCGGCCAGGCGGCGGGCGACTTCGGTCTTGCCCACACCGGTGGGGCCCAGGAAGAGGAAGCAGCCGACAGGCCGTCCGGGAGCCTTCAGGCCGGCGCGGCTGCGACGGATGGCCCGCGCCAGGGCGGCGATGGCGCGATCCTGGCTGATCACACGCTTGTGCAGCTCTTCCTCGATGCGGATGAGCTTTTGCTGCTCGTCTTCCTTGATGGCGGTCACTTCCACACCGGTCCAGCGAGCCACGACCTCTTCGATGTCCTCCCGCGTGACCACTCCGGAGACGGAATCGTCAATCTTCAGTTTCTCGCGCAAAGTCTGCAAATGCTCCCTCTCTTTGCGCTCTTCTTCCGAATAGAACCGCGCCTTCTCGAACTCGTGGTTGGCGATGGCCGTTTCCATGCGGTGGGTGATGAACTTGATGCGCTTCTGCACCTCGGTGATTTCTTCGGGGAGCATGGACTGGCGCAACTTCACGCGCGCCCCGGCCTCGTCAATCAGGTCAATGGCCTTGTCTGGGAGAAACCGGTCCGGAATATAGCGATTGGAGAGATACACGGCGTAGCGCATGGCCTCGTCCGTGTAGCTGACCGCGTGGAATTTCTCATAACGCTCGCGAACGCCCTGGAGAACGCGGATAGCTTCTTCCTCGTTGGGAGCGTTCACCTTGACCGCCTGGAAGCGCCGCTCGAGAGAGCGGTCGCGTTCCACGGACTTGCGGTATTCCGCCGGCGTGGTGGCGCCGATGCACTGGATTTCCCCGCGGGAGAGCGCCGGCTTGAGAATATTGGCGGCGTCCAGGGAACCCTCGGCGGAGCCGGCACCCACCAGAGTGTGCAACTCATCGATGAAGATGATTGCGTTCTGATTCTCCATCAGTTCCTTCATGATGGTCTTGAGCCGCTCTTCAAACTGGCCGCGGTATTTGGTGCCCGCAACAATCAGGGAAAGATCCAGGGAGAGGATGCGCTTGTCGGCAAGGAAGGGAGGCACATCGCCATCGGCGATGCGCTGCGCCAGGCCTTCCACAATGGCCGTTTTTCCCACCCCGGGCTCGCCGATCAGCACCGGGTTGTTCTTGGTGCGGCGGCAGAGAATCTGAATCACGCGCTCCAGTTCGCGCTCGCGGCCCACCAGGGGATCCAACTGGCCTTCCATGGCGGCCTGGGTCAGGTCGCGGCTGAATTCCGCGAGCAGCGACGTTTCCTTTGCCCGATTCACCGGGACCTTCTCCCCCGCGCTGCGGGAAAGTTCCTCGCGCAGGGCGGAGAGGCGCAGCCCGCGCTCCTGGAGCAGTTCGGAGCCGAAGCACTTCTCCTCGCGCAGAATGCCCAGCAGGAGATGCTCGGTGCCCACATGCTTATGGCCCAGACGGTCCGCTTCTTCCGCGGCGAACTTCAAAATACGATGGCACTCCTGGCTGAGCGGCACCTCCACAGATGTGGAGATGCGCTCGCGAATGGTGATGCGCTGCTCGATTTCCTTGCGGATGGATTCGATCGAGCCATGGGTGCGCAGGAAGCGGTTGGCCATGGCCTTGTCTTCCCGCAGCAGGCCGAGCAACAGATGTTCGGTCTCGATATACGGGCTGCCGTATTGCGTGGCCTCGTAGCGGGCAAAGAAAATCACCCGGCGAGCCTTCTCCGTGTAACGTTCAAACATGAGTCACCCGGTGGTCCTCTCCCCCCGTCCCCCCAATGCAGGACGAGGCGCCGCGGGCCGGCTGGGCAGCAACTGCCCGCGTTCGAGTCGCAACACGCGATCGCAGGACTGGGCCAGCGACAGGTTGTGCGTCGCCAGCACCGAGGTCAGCCGTCGCTCCGCGTGCAGCTTGCGCAGCAAGACGAAAACGGATTCCGCAGTGTCTTCGTCCAGATCGCCGGTGGGTTCATCCGCGAAGAGCAAACAAGGCTGGCCGGAGAGCGCGCGGGCGACCGCCACACGTTGCTGCTCCCCGCCGGATAGCTCCGCAGCACGATGGCGGAAGCGATCCGCAAGACCCACCTGTTCCAGCCCCTCCCGCGCCGCGGCGAGGGCTTGGGTCATTCCCAGGCCCCGCAGCAACAAGGGAAATGCCGCGTTCTCTTCCGCCGTGAAGTCGGCAAGCAGGTGATGCCGCTGCCAAACGAATCCGATGCGGCGGTTCCGAAATTCAGCCAGTTTTGCACTCGAGAACGCATGCAACTCTTCGTTTTCAAAGTATACTGCACCGCTCGTTGGAGTGTCCAGCGCGGCCAGCAGGTGCAGCAGCGTACTTTTGCCGCACCCCGAAGGTCCCACGAGCGCCAGCATCTCTCCGCGGACCAGTTGAAGATCCAAGCCGTGCAAAACGGGAAGCGGTCCTGCATGCGTGGCGTAGTTCTTTTCCAGTTTTTCCGCTCGCAGAATGGCATCCGCGCGCGGCACATCGGCAGGGACAGCGCCGGGAATGGCTCGATCTTCAGGGCTCAAATTCACCGCTCGTTTTCCCTCCTATTTTATTGGATGCGCCCAAGCCACATTTCCACCCCAAAGGGGATCTCCGAGGTGCGCAATCTTTTGCTCATTTCATGCACCCTGCTCGGGCTCTCCCGGCACAAAGCCCCGGTTGCCGCTCGTGCCTCCCACGGAGTTCTGCAAGTACTTCATTCGCATAATGTTGCGGCCAGCCGCGGGAACATGCCCTGCTGGAGCAGCGGCAAGTCTTGGCCCACTGTCGGTCTCCCACTGGAGAAAGAGCAACTGAGCGGCCACTCGGCCCCTCTCGGCGGAGTGCGGGCGCGAAGGCGTCCTCTACTCATACCGCAGGATCTCCGTGGGAGAGAGTCGCGCCGCTTGGCGCGCGGGATAAATCGTGGCGCCGGTGCAGATGCCCAGCGCCGCCAAAGTAATCCAAAACGCGTCACTCCAACTCGGAGAAAACGGAACGTACGAGATGGCGTACACCTCCGGATCAAGCCCCACCAATCGCCAATGATTGGCCGCCCAAGCCAGCGCGAATCCCACCAGGCTGCCGGCCACCGTGCCCCACAAACCAGCGAGTAACCCTTGCAGCACAAAAATCTGCCGAATGTGATTTGCGCGCGCGCCCATGGCCATGAGCACGGCAATATCGCGAGCCTTCTCGCGGACGGTCATGGCCAGCACCACCAAAATGTTCAGTCCGGCGACGAAGGTAATCAGACCGATGAAAATTGCAGTGACCAGTTTTTCCAGCCGCAGCGCACGGAACAGCGCGCGATTTTCCTGGGACCAGGTGCGAGCCACGAAGCCGGGGCCGGCCGCAGCCGCCAGCGAGGGTGCCAGCCCGTCCGCGAGGTCCGGGCGCTCCAGCCGGCACTCAATGACATTGGCGAGATCGCCCACGCCGGCCAGGCCCTGGGCCGCGGCCATGGTGACGAATCCCCAATTCGAGTCATAGTCATAAAATCCGGAATGAAAAATGGCCGCGACGCGAAAACGCCGGGAGCGCGGCAGCATGCCAAAAGGAGTCAGGCGTCCCTGTGGTCCGGTGAGCGTAACGTATTCGCCCGGGGCGATGCGCAGATCCTCTGCCAATGCGCCTCCCAATACGACGGCGTCCAATCCGTCCGCATCTGCGGCGAAAAGGTCCGCGCGGCTCAGCAGGCCCGAGAGCACGCTGTTGGTGCTGCGTTCACGCTGCGGCTCGATGCCCTTCAACACCACGCCCCGCGATTTTCCGCCGCCGGTGAGCAGCACGGTCTGATACAGGGCCGGAACCGCAGCCACTACGTGGGGCTGGCTGGCGATGTGATCCGCCAGCGCATTGTAGTCACGAATCCCATCGCTTCCGGGCCGCGTAAGATGCACGTGCGCGGTCACCGCCAGCAGGCGATCTTCCAGCGCGGTCCGGAATCCCGTGTTCATGGCCAGCGCAATCACCAGAGTGGCTACGCCCGCGGCCACGCCCACCACCGAAAGCCAGGAAATGATGCGCAGGATCAGCGGCCGGTGCTGCGAACGGAGGTAACGCAGGGCGACAAAGGTGGAAAGATTCATGCGGCGCTCCGCCTCATGGATGGCCGGGCATGCTCAGACCTTTTCGGGAGGCTTGAACGCCGGAGGGGCAGTCACGCCGGGATGGGCGGCCACATCTCCGGCCGCCGCGGGCGCCTCGGGGCGCAAGAGTGGAAACAGGATGACCTCGCGGATGGAGTGCGAATCCGTGAGCAGCATAGCCAGGCGGTCTATGCCGATACCTTCACCGGCCGTCGGCGGCATCCCGTGGGCCAGGGCGCGAACGTAGTCCCGGTCCACCTGGCGCGGCACCTCGTCTCCGCCGCGCGCTACCTGCTCCGCGAATCGTCGCTCCTGTTCCTCGGGATCGTTCAATTCCGAGAAGCCATTGGCGATCTCCATGCCAGCCACAAACACCTCAAAGCGTTCGGTGAGCGACGGGTCATCTTTGCGGCACTTGGAAAGCGGTGAGATTTCCACCGGAAAATCAAAAAGAATGGTTGGCTGGATCAGGTGTCGCTCCGCGATGTACTCGAAGAGAAGGCCGGTCAGCTCCCCGGCAGAACCGGACTGCACATCCGGAATGAGATCCAGTGGCACCGGATGCTGCCGCGCCCAACTGTTATAGCGGGTGGCCACCGCACGCACGCCCTCCGGCCGCTCCAATTCGCCGGCGGCGGGGGCCGTACCTGCGCCTGCCGGCCAGTGCCGGCGGATGGCTTCGCGCATGGTCAGCCGCTCGATGTGGGAGAAATCCAAAATGTGCTCCCCAAACCGCACGTGAAGGCTGCCGGCGATTTTCTCCGCGAGCTGGCGGAGCAGATCTTCGGTGAGCTGCATGAACACGTTGTAATCCGCATAAGCCTGGTAAAACTCGAGCATGGTGAATTCCGGGTTGTACTTGAAGGAGATACCTTCGTTGCGGAAGTTGCGGTTGATTTCGTAGACGCGGTCCAGACCGCCCACAATCAGCCGCTTCAGGTAAAGCTCCGGCGCAATGCGCAAGTAGAGGTCCAGGTCCAGAGCTTTGTGGTGAGTCACAAACGGGCGCGCCACCGCTCCCCCGGCGATGGGGTGCATCATGGGCGTTTCCACTTCCAGGTAGCCGCGCGCGTCAAAGAAGCGGCGGAGTTCCTGGATGATGCGCGCGCGCTTCAAAAAGACTTCGCGAACTTTTTCGTTGGCAATCAGGTCGAGATAGCGCTGCCGGAAGCGCAGTTCCACGTCCACCAGCCCATGCCACTTCTCCGGGAGCGGCAGCAAGGCTTTGGCCAGGAGCCGCAGCGCGGTCACCCATACGCTCAGTTCGCCGGTGCGCGTGCGGAAGACATGGCCTTCAACGCCCACCAGGTCTCCCAAATCCAACAGTCGGAACAGGTGAAAGGCGCGTTCGCCCACCACGTCCAACTTCACGTAGATCTGCACCTGCTTCCCGCCGCCCTGCAGGTGCGCGAAGCCCGCTTTACCGTGCCCGCGCAGGCTGACCATGCGTCCCGCAGTGCGCACGAGGGGTTTCTGCGCCTCGAGTTCATCGTGGGTGCGCGCATCGAACGCGGCCACGATCTCCGTCGGGGTGTGGGTGAAATCAAAATGGTGGGGATACGGCTCTTCCCCGAGTTTTAGCGCATCCTCGAGGTTTTTCTGCCTCTGCTGGTACTGGTCGAGCGGTTCAAACGACAAGCGCTGGCCCCTTTTCGATTGCGCTGCGAGTATAGGTTCCGCGCAGCGGGAGCGTCAAGGAAGTGGGCAGCATTCCCGGTGGACCGCGCGCAGCCGGCTACGCGCCCCGAAGGTACGTTCCCGATTGCGTAGTGGAGGCGTCTAAGGAATGACGGGTTGAGGAGGGGAGGCTGCTGCTATAATGTGCACCTCTAGAGGGGGGACGCTTGGGCACGCTCCCGAAACGGTCCATCCTTTCGGCCTGGTTCGCTCGGCTGCCAGAAGACAAGGCAGCGGTGTACGACGTGTGCGTGGCGGAGCTGGAGTCCGGCTTCAGTCTGCTGAGCGTCGCACTGAACGATGGCTTGCGGCTTACGGAGTTGGGCCACCTGCGCGGGGGACGGGAGGCGGCGGGGCTTTGCCGGGAGCTGGCGGCGCGCCATTCCGGCTTGCTGGAAAGCGTGCTGCGGGTACTGGACCGGGAGTCGCGGCACCTGGCGGCGCTGCCCGACGCCCTGTCCATCGATGTGGAATCGTTCCGCACGCCGGCGGCGCGCTCCACGTGCTTTTGGGACGGCCTGCTGCACCGCGTGCTGTTCAGCGCGCGCACGCGCTGGTTCCACAAGCTCCACTCGCTCCAGGAGATCCTCGGGGGAATTTCCCGCTCCTTCCTGCTCAGCGCGGAGGAACTCGCCTCGGGCTCTTCGCTTTTCCCGCAGGGGGAATGGGAAACACTGGAAGAATTGCATGACGACTGGAATACCTGCCTGCGCGAAACCGTCATCCTGTTTAAATGCCTGTTGGACACAACGGCGCCAGGAGAACTCGGAGGCCTGCGGTGCGAACTGCAAGCCCTGCGGGCCACGGCGGCGCGCCACACCTCGGAGCACCTGGCGGCGGAGGAAATCGTTTGCCGGAGCTCCCGGACCCCGGGGCGTCCTTGCTAGCAAGGCACCTTCGGGCAACCCAGTACAACTCGCGCGGAGGCGGACGCATCCCATCTGCGAGGATGCGTCTGGACGGGCGCAGTGACCCGACCAAGACGAGCTCCTGAGGGAGAGATTCCGGAAGCGGAAGCGATTCGCCGGGCGCAGGGTGGCGACCCGGACGCTTTCGAAAGGCTCTACCGGCTGCACAGCCGGCGAGTCTATTCGGTGGTCTTGCGGATGGTCGGAAACCCGGCGGAAGCTGAGGATCTGACGCAGGAAGCGTTTCTGCAGCTGTTCCGCAAGATCCATACCTTCCGGGGCGACGCCGCGTTTTCCACCTGGCTTCATCGGCTGGCGGTCAACGTCGTCCTGATGAAGCTGCGGAAGAAGTCGCTGGTGGAGACCTCGCTGGATGAGCCCGCCGATACCGACGACGAGTCCAGCGGCCCGAAGCGCGATGTGGGCGCGGACGATCCGCTGATTGAAGGCTCAGTGGACCGCGTCCGGCTGGAACGCGCGGTGGCGGAACTCCCTCCGGGATACCGGATGGTTTTTCTGCTGCACGATGTGCAGGGTTACGAGCACAACGAGATTGCCTCGATCATGGATTGCTCCATCGGAAATTCGAAGTCGCAACTGCACAAAGCGAGGACACGCCTGCGCGAGATTTTGCAGGACTCGGCGCGCGACCAAGCCCGGCAGGAGCGGCTGGAAGCCCGGGAAAAGACCGCCTCGAGGGAGTAAAACGTCATGCGTTGCAGTGAGTTTGAGCTATACACGGCCCAGTACCTCGAAAACGAATTGCCGCCCGCAAGCCCGGCGGCGGCGCATCTCAAATCCTGCCCACAGTGTGCCGCGCATGTGGCCGACCTGGAACAAATCATAAACGCCGCTGCGACTCTTCCCGTTCTGGAACCGCCCGAGCGAGTCTGGAGTTCGCTGCGCGTTCGCCTGGAACAGGAAGGGATGTTCCGCCGGCGCCCGGGTCTGCTGGAGCGGCTCGGTTTCGGCACCGTGCCCGCGCAGCCCGGCACCGTGCTGGCGACGGCCGCGATCTGTGCGCTGGCCGCTGCCTTGCTCTTCCTGCCGCAACAACCGGAGCGCGGAAGCGCCGCAGCGGGAAGGGGCGCGCGCCCCACCTGGAGCTTTCCGGGAATTCAACAGGAACTGGCCAGCGCGGAGGCCGAGCAGGACGGGAATTTTAATCTGCGCGACCCGGAAGTGGTGGCTTCGTACCGTCAAAACCTCGCGCTCGTTGACAATCTGATTGGCGTGTGCCAGAAGAGTGTGAACGACAATCCGGATGACGAGATGGCGCGGGACTATCTGCTGACCGCCTATCAACAGAAGGCAGACTTACTGAGTGCGCTGTCGGAACGCGACGCCCTGGGAGACTGAGATGATTGCCCCGCCAAAAGCTTTTTTCCTTCCGTGGACTTTCGGACTTTGCTCCCTGGCCCTGATGGCTACGCCCTTAGGGGCCGCGGGCGCGCCCCCTGACGGGCCAGACGGAGCCGGGGAACCCACCGCCTCGCGGCGGCTGGACCAGCGCTTTACCGTGGACGGCCGCGCGATGGTGACGTTGCGCAACGCGCAGGGCCGGGTGGTGGTGAAATCCTGGACGCGTTCAGATGTGGAAATCATCGCGGAGCGGGCCAGCGACGGAATCGAAGTGGAGGCGGTGCAGCACGGCAATCGCATCGAAGTGGCCACGCATGTGGTGCAGACCGGGGTCAGCTCCGCGGAGATGCAAGCCAATTACGAGCTCCACGTGCCGGAAGAGACCGAGCTGGAAATCAAGAATGACACGGGCTCGGTGGCCGTCCAGCGCGTGTATTCCGACATCAGTGTGGACACGGTACTTTCCACGGTGGAATTGACGGATGTCTCCGGCGTGCTGACGGTGCACACCGTGGACGGCTCCTTCGTGTGCCTGCGCTGCGTGGGACGCATCCAATTTACGTCCACCTCCGGCGGCGCGCGATTTCTCCAGCCCACCAGCGAGTCTCTCCACGCGCAGACCCTCTCCGGACAGTTGCTTTTTGACGGCCAGTTCCGGCCCAACGGCAGCTACACCCTGAAGACCGCGAGCGGCTCAATCGATGTGCTCATGTCCGATAAGGACTCGGTGAAATTGAGCGCGCGTTCCCGCAAAGGCTCGGTCGAAAATCAGGTCAGCTTGAAGCCGGAGGGCCATGCGACGCTTCCCTTCGGTGGCATCGGCACCGGCCTGGTGGGAACGACGGGAGCGGGCTTGGCACGAGTGGAACTGACCTCCTTCAGTGGTAAAATCCGCATTCTCAAGCGGGATGGCGCCAGCTCCGGGAATCAATAGCCGGACTGGCCTCGCGTGCCGCCGCAGCGCACGCACTCCTGCCTCCGATTCGTGGGTTCCTCGGAATCATCCATGGGCGGCACCGGTCCGCGCGCCCCGCGACGAGCCGCACTCGTGTGCCTGGCCGGATTCATGGGCAGCGGCAAGACCACGGTGGGCCGCCTGCTGGCCGGCCACCTGGGTTGCCGGTTCGTGGATCTGGACGAGCGAATCGAAGAGTATGCTGGGGCCACCATCCGTGAAATCTTCGAGAATTCCGGAGAGCCCGGATTCCGGGACCTGGAGTTCGAGGTGCTGGGCCGGGTGCTGGGCGAAATCTCGGAAAGCGGCGGCTCCGCGGTGGTGGCGCTGGGCGGGGGCACCTGGACGTTCGCGCAAACCAGGAACCGCATCCTGCTGCAGCAGGCCGGGGCCGCATTGGTCTGGCTGGACTGCCCGGTGGAAGAACTGGCGCGGAGATGTGCGACCATGACCAACCGGCCGCTGTTTCGCGATGAGTCCAGCCTGCGCGATTTGTACCACCAGCGGCTGCCGAGCTATCGGACCGCTGAGTATCGCGTGGAGGGAACTGGGGAGCCGCGCGAGGTGGTGTCGCGCATCCTGGAGCTGGGCTGCTTCGAAGGAGTGCGGAGATGATTCGTTGGCGGAAGTTGGGGGCTGGTTTTCTGGGGTCGCTGCTGGCGATGGTGTGCGCCGCGCGCACGGGGGCGAGCGGAGCCCCGGCCGCGCAGAAATCCAAGGACAAGAAACCGGAGGCCGCAGCCGCCCTGCTCTCGGCGGACCAGGGAATCTTCGACATTTTGGTGGACGGAAAGCCCGCGGGGACTGAAGAGTTCGATATCCGGCCGAACGGGGGCGAATGGACGGCACGGGGATCGGCGGAAGTTGCCGGCGAAAATGGCGCGAGGTCCAAGGTAACCGGCAAACTTCAGTTGACGGCGGACGGCGCCCCGCGCAGGTATGAATGGAGCACCAGCGCGCCGCGTAAAGCGGTGGCCACGGTGGTGTTCGAGGGCGGCGTGGGAACCATGGAACTGCACGTGGAAGGGGCGGCGCCGTATTCCCAGGAATTCGACTTCAAGACGACCGCCGTGGTGATCCTGGACAACAACATGTACCACCAGTACGCCATCCTGGCACAGCTTTACGACTGGGAGCACAAAGACTCCAAGACGTTCCCGGTGCTGATCCCACAGGACATGACCCCAGGAAGCGTCAACGTGGAGTACGGCGGAGAGCAGGTGCTGAACGGCAAAAAAGCAGACGTGCTCCGCGTGCACACTCAGGACTTGGAAGTTGACCTGTATTGCGACGACACTCCCCAGCACCGGCTGCTGAGATTGGCCGTGCCGGCCGCAAAGGCGGAAGTCGTGCGGCAGCAGGACAAGAAGTAAGGCTTCCTGGAGCGCCGCGCGGCCTACTCGTAGCGCAAGGCCACCAGCGGATCCACCCGCGTGGCCCTTCGCGCCGGCAGGTAGCAGGCTCCGAAAGCCACGGCCAGCAGCAGGCAGGTGACCCCGGCTAGAGTCCGCGGATCGCTGGGAGATACACCGAAGAGCAGCGCGCCGAGATACCGGGTGACCGCCAGTGATGCCGCGGTGCCGATCGCAGCGCCGGTGGCGGCGAGCAAGACCCCGTGGCCTATCACACGGCGCAAAACGTCTCCGGGCTGCGCTCCCAAAGCCATGCGAATGCCGATCTCGCGCGTTCGCCGGGACACTTCGTAGGAGAGCAACCCGAACAGCCCGATGCAGGCGAGCAGCAATGCCAGCAACGCGAACAGGCTGCTCATGCGCGCGATGAGCCGCTCCTGATAGAGCAGGTCGTCGATCTGGCGCGACTGGGTGGTGAGGTCGAAGATGGGCATGTCGCTCGCGGCTTGCTGCACGATTTTCCGGACTGCGGGAACCACGCTCATGGGGTCGCCCGCGGTGCGCAGTTCGAAGAAGCCCCCTTCTCCGCTGGGCGCGTACATGGTGGGTTTCACCTCCCGCCGCAAATCGTTGAACTTCGCATCCCGGACCACACCGGTGATCACCCAGCCGGGGTTCCGCGTGTAGCTGGGATCCTCGGCAGAATACTTCTTCGCTGCCTCGTCGGTATCCGCGCCAAATATCTCTCCCAGTGGGTTGCCATGCGGGAAGTACGCGCGCACAAAGGCCTCGTTGACGATCACGGGAACAACGGAGGGCGAGTGGTGTGAGGGCAATCCTGCCGCCTCGGCGGCCGCCAGGTACTCGGCGGGGGTAAAATCGCGTCCGGCCACGATTCCGATTTTCATGGTCTCAAAGAAACGCGGACCCACCGGAAAGTAGTCCGCATCCGATTCCGCGAGCGGAGCTGTGCCCGGCAGGTGAAAGCCCGTGGTCCACAGGCTCCCGCTGAGCAGCGTCATCTGTGAATAGCTCACGGAAAGAACACCCGGCGTGGAGGCAAAACGGTCCTGCAAGTCGTTGTAGAGGGCGGCCAGCCGCGCGCCCTTATATCCCGTGAGTGTGGGGTCCAGGCCAAAATTCAGAAGATTCTCGGTGGCGAATCCCGGGTCCACGTTTTTCAAGTTTGCCAGGGTGTGCGCGAGCAGACCGGCGCCCACCAGCACCACCACGGTCAGCGCGATTTGCGCCACCACCAGCGCGTTCCCCGCGCCCAGCAGGCCGCGCCCTCCTGCGCCCAGGCCGGTTCCCTTCTCCGTCCCTTCCTTGAGCGCCGGGGTCAGGTCAATGCGCATGGAACGCAGCGCCGGGGCGAGCCCGAACAGGACCCCGGCGAGCACCGAGGCCCCAATCGTGAATCCAAGCACGCAAAGGTCAATCTCCGCGGAGATCCCCAGCGGACGCGACCTCCCGCTGCCCAGGAAGGCGAGAAGCAGTCGCGCGCTCCAGAAGGCCAGGAGAATTCCAAGTGCCCCGCCGGCCAGGGACAGCGTGAGGCTCTCCGTCAGCAGTTGCCGCACGATTCGCCCGCGGCCGGCGCCCAACGCCAACCGCACAGCAAATTCCTTGCGCCGCGCGGTGGTACGGGCCAGGAGCAAACCCGCGACATTGGCGCAGGCAATCATCAGAATCACACCCACCGCGGCCATCAGCACATACAGAGTTGTGGAGAGCCTGCTCCGCGCACCCGTCAGACCGGATTGGGCCGGCACCACGCGGAGGGCCGGCGCGTCCTCCGGCTTGGCGAGCGGCTTCTCGCCGTGGACCAGTTCGTTGAAGAAGAGCGGCCCAAGTGTGCCCTCCGCCTGCGCCCGGGAGACTCCCGGCTTCAGTCTTCCCACCGCTACCAGCCACCACGAGCCGGCATCCTCCATCGCCGGATTCCATCGTTCCTGAAGCGCCGGACGGTGCACCCTTGGAAGCCACAGATCGTAGGTGTTTCCCGGGGTCAGGCTCACAAACCGGGACTCCGCGACCCCAGCGATGGTGAAGGGCAATCCTTTCAAATGAATGACGCGCCCCACCACGCCCGGATCGCCGCCGAACGCGCTCTTCCAATAGCCGTAATTCAGCACCACCACTGGCGCCGCACCCGGAGTGTCGTCGTACGGTTGGATGGTCCGGCCCAGCGCCGCAGACACCCCGAGGGTCTGAAAGTAATCGCCCGAGACGTAGAGCGACTGGACCAGGCTTGCCGGACCATTGCCGCTCAGATTCAGCCGGCCCGCGCTCGCGAATTCAGCCAGCCCGGAAAAGAGCGCGGTTTTCGACCGGACATCTTCGAGGAAGGGTTTCGAGAAGGAGCAGCCTGAAGGTTCCGTGCCGCCGAAGTGCGTCACGCAATCGCCGTAGGAATGCGTGCTGTGTGTCTCCGGCGATTTCCGGAAGCTCCATTTCAGGAGCACCAGCGAGCCGGGGTCGCTCACCGGAAGCGACCGCAGCATCACTGCGTCAATCAGGCTGAAGATTGCGGTATTCGCGCCGATGCCCAGCGCCAGAGTGGCCACGGCCACTGCGGTGAACCCGGGGCTCTTTCGCAGCACGCGCAGCCCATACAGAATGTCCTGGGGAATATCGTCCAGCCAGGCGAGCCAGCCCCTGGTTGCCGTGGGCCCCTCTCCCGCGGAGTGCGGCCGGCGAGAATCGTTTGGCATCCTTGCGTCTCCTGGACGGCTGCGACTGCTATCCAATCAGACGCTGCACGGGGGCCGGCG
Source organism: Binatia bacterium (assembly GCA_035517515.1). Classification (GTDB taxonomy): domain Bacteria; phylum Acidobacteriota; class Terriglobia; order Acidiferrales; family UBA7541; genus JOPF136. Next base: position 24,066 of record DATIYQ010000173.1, on the reverse strand, counting down.
GTTCACAAAGATTGCACGGCGCCGATCCTCACGCTAAGGGTAATGTCCGGTAACGCGGAACCGGCCAACCGAAACACCGGTTTCGAAATCCCCCGCCCGGCCGAATCGGATCAGACGGCCACGCGCCGCACCGCGTGCAGCCTGCGAACGGGAGGCTGGAGCTCGACGCGTGCGGTAATCTGCTTCCCCGCGCGCAGCACAGTCAACTCCGCGGAGGCCATGGGCGTTTTTTCCGCATCGGAACCGCCGGCCGCCTTGTCCATCTTCTCCCGCAGAGCGGAACGCAGCTCCTCCGCATTGCGCACCCGGTTTCCATCCACGCGCAGGATTACGTCCCCGGCCTTGAGCCCGGCCTTCTCCGCCGGCGTGCTGGGCATGACCTCGCGAACCAGGACGCCCTCGCCATCGGGCGCGCCGAAATAACTGCCCAGTTGCCCGGAAAGGTCTTCCGCATCGATCCCCAGCATTGGAGCGCCAAAGGCGCGGAAACCGGCCATGGGCCCGATCTGAATCGCCGGGATCGGGGGAATCGCGGGCATCGGCGGGACTTCCGGCATGGGCGGCAGTTCGAAATTGAAATCCCAATCCCGTGGTCCGGTCACGTACACGCGGTTTTCACCGTCTCTGCCGGCCATTCCACGGCGGGCGCTGAGCTCCGCGCGGAGCGTCTGCGCGCTGCCGTCGCGCCATACGGTGATGGGAACGCTTCTGCCCGGGGGCACTTCGCGCACCATGCGCTCCAGGGCCGCGGTGCCCTCCACGCGCTGGCCATCAAATTCGGTGATCACGTCGTTTACCTTAAGCCCGGCCTTGGCCGCCGGAGAATCTTCGGTCACGCGGGTCACCAGCACGCCGCGCTCGGCGGGCAGTTTCAGTTCTTTTGTCTTTTCCGCGCTAACCTCTTCCATGCGTATGCCCAGCCATCCGGGCCCGTCCGTGCTGCTGGAATAGACCATCACCTGGCCGTCGTCATCCCCGGAGATGGCGGGCCTGGAGTCCTGGAGAAACCGCGCGGATTTCGCCGCCACGCGATCCGCAAGCGCGGCCATCCGCTCTTCCACGCGTTCCCAGGAACGGGCCAGGCGCGCGGTGCGGCACTGCAGTTCGTCCTGCGCCGATTGCCATGCGCCATCGCCGGACTGCGCGGCGCCCCCGGCGGGTCCGGCCAGCGCCAGCACTCCGGTGAGCACTCCGCCTCCGACCCAGGTGAAGATTTTGCTGACCATGACGTTTCCCCTCCTGATCCCTTCGGTTCAATTAGACGAGCGGCGGCGTGATCCGTAAGCGAATGGAGCCATTCACGGTGCGGAGAAGAAGCGCCGGGCCGCCGGGTCCGATGCGGCTGTGGATCAGCCGCCCGGCCGCGGAACTGCTCGTGAGCAAGGGAAGATCGCTGGTGAAGTCACCGTTTTGAGTGCGCGCTTCCAGTTCCGCGCCGGCATCGGCAGGCAAAGCCACATCCACTGAGCCGTTCACGGTTTGTGCGGTGATCGCCGCGCCCGGCGCAGCGGGCCGTGGCGCATCCGATGCCGGGAATCCACTCTCGAGGCTCACGAGTTCCAGGGTCACGTTGCCGTTCGTGGCGCGCGCGGAAAAAAGCCCCGCGCCGCGAGCCAGGGAAACGTTTCCATTGATGGCCATCAGGCTGCCCGTGCCGGTCACGTCGCGCACGCTCAGCGAGCCGTTGATTGCGCTCACCCGGCCCAGCCGCACATGCGCCGGCACGCGCACCCGGTATTCCACGCTCACTTCCGCGCTGCCGCTCGGGGGGTAGCGCGTCTCCACGTAGATGCCCTGCGGCGACTGGGTGATGACGATCCCCACCCGGCTCAGCTCTTCCGGATCGCCCGTCGAGGATTTGACCGCGGCGATCTGCACTTCCTCGCGGTTCCAGCCTTCGATTTGCACGGAGCCGTTCACATTGGAAAGCGAGAACATCCCTCCAGCGGCCAGCGGAAGGGTGCGCTCGAACCGCTCCACCGGCAGGACCTGTGCGGCCGCCGGCCGCGCACGACCGGCGGAGATCAGAAGCGCGGCAAGCAGCAGATACGCCGCCGCGCGCAATCTGCTCTGCTTCATCTGCCTCATTTTGACCTCCCCCACTGCGGCGGCATCTCCGACCCGGCTTCAGGACTCCCCGCCGCCTTAGTGCCGATGAAACGTAACCGTCAGCACCGTCAGCACGGACACCGACTTTCCATCGAGAATCGTGGGACGGTAACGCCAGCGGCGCACCGCGGCCACGGCTGCTCCGGCCAATTCGGGATTGCCGGAGAGAACCGTGACGTCTTCAACCGTCCCGTCTCGCGCGATGGCGAGGCGCAGGCGCACCGGCCCTTCCACGCCGCTGTCCCGGGCGGCTTCGGGATACACCGGGTCCACCCGGCGAACGAGTCTCGGCCGCAATTCTTCCGCGGAGAGCACCACCCGGTCCGTGAACCACGCAGCCACTCTCTCCCGCAGATCTTCCACCTCTGTAAGCTGGTCGGCGGACCAGTTGTAATCCACCCCGGCAGACGCCGCGGAGTCCCCGGCCCCGCGATCCCATGCGAAGCGCTTCCGATCCGCCTGTGCCGCTCCTGCCGCCAGTTTCATCGCGCGGAGTTCCTGGGTGGTTGCCAGAGACTGCAGCTCGTTCTGGCGAAGCTCCAGATCGCGCTGCATCCGCGCGATGGACTGCTCCAGCTCGGCGGCAGAGGTGTCCAGATTTGTCCCCCCCGGCGCGAAAGCGGGAACCGGCGGGACCGGCACAATCGGCGGAACCGGAGGGACGCCGGGTCCCGCGCCCGAAGGTGAGGAATCCACCGGGCGCAGCAGGATGTTTCCGGAATCCGCGCGCAGGCGCAGCAGCGGCCCGCCTCCTGCCATCGCACCCTCTGCGCGCAGCGCTGGCCCGTCCATCGTAGCGTTGGTCTTCAACTGGAAAGCGAGCGCCGGGTCCACCAGAATGTGGAATCCTTCGCCCCCCATCACCGAAGCATCCAGAGTCAGGCCCAGGTCCATCGGCACGAACACCACAATGTCTCCGCCGTGGCACTCGAATTCTCCCATCGTCGCGGCGCGGGGAGGCTCGGGAGCGCCCGGCGCAATCTCGGGAGCGGTGGCGGGACGCGCAAACCGCGCGGTAATTCCGCCCGCCGCGGTCGAAGCACGCACCGGACTGGTGACCCCGGCCAGAAAGATCGAACCGCCGGCGGATTGCAGGCGCGCCGGCCCCGCCACGCGCCAGATGCGGATTCCACCGCCCCCAGAGCGCGCTTCCAGCTCGCCGGAAACTTCGCCCACCATGATTCGCCCACCGCCTGTGGAGGCCACCAGGCGGCCTCCGGCGCGATCCAGAAAGATGTTGCCCCCGCCCGTGTCCATGCGCGCCACGCCTTCCACGCGGGCCACGCGAATGTGACCGCCGGCGCTGCTCAGGTTGGCGTTTCCCCCCACAGAGCCGGCCAGAATGTGCCCGCCCCCGGTGTTGGCATAGAGATCTCCGGAGACGTCTTGCACCACAATATCCCCGCCGGCGGTTTCCAGCCGCGCCGAATTGTTCACCTTGCCGACGCGAATCCTTCCTCCAGCGGTCTGGCAGGTGAGACGCCCGTCAATGTCCTGCACCTCGATGGCCCCTCCCTGCGTGGACACTTCGAGCGGAGTCGAACGCGGAACCTCGACCTCCAGCGTGATCCAGACATGGCCGGAATAATTGGCGTCCAGCCCGCGGCCGGCGATGAGCGCCCCATCCGCGGTAACCCGCCCGGTGATCTGGAAGCGGGGTGGCACTGCCGCGGCAGCGCTGGCCGGCCCTTCGATCCGCAGCCGGTACTGCACGCTGCCGTCGGCCGTGGTGCGCACGCGCACGTCTCCCTGGGTCAAGTGGACGCGCACCGGGTCGCCATTGCGGAGATTGACGTTTCCCGTCTGCTCGCTGAGCACACGGCGCTGCCCCGCGTCCGCCGTGGGTGGGGAATCTCCGGGGGGGATTGCCGCGGCGGCGGAGAGCGCCCCGGCGAACAGCAACGCCAGCGCCGCGCGCAAGCAATCAGCGCAGGCGAAAGGGCCTGTCCTGCGGATTGGTGCTGTGACGCTCACTTTTCTGATGGGCTGCGCGAGTTCATCCCGGTTTATTGGACGTTGCGCGCAGAGATTTGCCGCATGGCCGCGCCGCTTTGGAGGCGCACAAACTCATTGGGGTCCCTGTGTTCGCGGTCGCGCAGCACGCTCACCACGGCGCCGTCGCGGGTCCAGTCTCCCGCGGGGTCGGTGTCCAGGAAGGAACGCAGCGCGCTGATCGCCTCCACACGCACGCCGGGATTGGCATCGTGCTCTAGCGCGGCCAGCAGCGCCTGGCGGACGTCTGCCTCGCTCTCCAGGCCGTGAAGGGCTTCTACCGCCTTCAACCGCACACTGGGATTCGGATCCCGCAACACCGCCTGGCACAGCGCCTGCCGCACCGAGGCGTCGCTCCGGCTCGCACGCAGCAAATCCACGGATTCAATCCGCGCGTCCGGGTCCGGAGTCCCGGAACCCTCGAGTGCGGCCAGCAACGCCCGGCGAATGTCGCTGTCTTCCGGAGAACCCTGCACCACCGACGGCTGTTCCGTGGTCATGCGCACGGCCACGGCCCCGCCTGGCAGACGCTGCACGCCGGTGACCGAGGAATTTGAATACGACGCCGGGGAGGAGGATTCCCCGGCCGCGGATTCCTGGCTCGTGGCCTCCGGCGCGGAGCCGGGAGCAAAGTAGCGCCCGGCGAAAAATCCGGCCAGCACCAGCGCGGCAATGGTCCACGCCGGCCGCGCAGTCAGCCAGCCCGCCGGCGCGAAGGCGGCGCGCACACGCTTCCAAAAGCGCGCGGAACTCTCGGCGCGACTCAGCCGGCGCGAGAGCGTACGGCGGCACTGCGCCAGGAACAGATCCGCGGGCTCGGCGGAATCCAACGTGCTCAGCCGTTCGAGGAGCGCGCGTTCGCGGGCCAGCGCCGCCGCGCAGCCGGCGCACCCGGCCACGTGCAAGTCCACCGCTTCGCGCTCCGCGGGCTCCAGCTCCTGCCAGGCATAAAGCGTCAGCCGGCGCTCGTATTCCCCGCACGCCGCCGATGCGGTACCGCCGGCATCCTGCCGGCTCTCTTCCGGCGAATGGTGCGCCCTGCTCATCGGTATCCCTCCAGGCTGCTGCGCAACTTCCGCGTGGCCCGGAACAGCGAATTCTTCACCGTCTCCTCCGTGGTGCCCAGCATTTCGCCGATAGCCCGCAAGCGCAGCCCGTGAAAGTGCTTCATCTCGAAAACCATCCGCTCGCGCGGCGAGAGCCGCTCCAAGGCTGCGGAGATCCGCGCGCCCAGCTCCTTCCCCAGCAACGACCGCTCCGGATTGCTGTGCGGAGCCGGATGCGCCTGCCGGTCGAAAAAGTCTTCCTCCGCGCCGCTGGCCGCCTGGCTCGTCTCCGGCGCCTGATCCTCCGGACGGCTCGAGCGCCGCCGTAGGTGATCCAGGCACACGTTGGTGACCACGCGGTACAGCCAGGTATAAAAACTGCATTCGAATCGGAACCGGTCCAGATTGCGATACACCTTCAGGAAGGCTTCCTGGTAGAGATCGTGGGCGTCCTCGGGCCGGCGGGTAATCTGCAAAGCCAGGCGCAGCACGTCCTGGTCGTAGCGCCGCACCAGCTCTTCGAACGCCTCACGGTCGCCCGCCTGGGCCGTGCGGATGAGTGCGTCCTCTTCGAGCCGGGTGACCGCCTGTGCTCGCGCCTCCGCTTCAAAAGGCAATGCCGTTTCCGCTGGCAGCATACTGGAATCGCCCGGCGCCCGGTTCCTCCGATGGGTCATCCCCGGATGACCCATCGGCTAGGAACATGCGTCTCCAGATGTTTGGACGCCGGGACTCACCCAAGGGTGAGCACTATTAAAGACGTAAGCGAGCATAGCAGGGTTCCTCCCGCCGGGACTCCGCGCGAGCGAAGCCTTTCCTGCCTTACGGCAGCAACCCGCCCAAAGGCCGTTATTGCGAACCCCCCATGCCATTGATCCGCAAGCGGAATCTGTTGTTGCATGGAATTTCGGAAATCTTCTAACCGCCTTCGTTTCTTGCAGATGGAAGGATTCGCCGGGCCAGCCGGATCAGCCCGAAAACCGCCGCGCAGGTCAGAAAATCCAGCACCAGCCCCGCATCGGGATGGAAGAGTTGATGTTGCCACCGTTCCGGCAGGTACGGCGCGGCCCCAAAGTACACAATATTCCCCAGCACCACGGCTAGAAAGCTTTCCCCCAAGCCGGAGAAAACGGAGCGTTTGGGGACGTTGCTGGGCATCATCTGAGGGCTGGCCGCGTAGCGCACCCCGGAAAGCCCCTCCGGCAGTGCCCGCTCGGGATTCCTTCCTACCACACCTCACAGCGGTCCGCTGCAGGCCGGACCATCGGCGAGTCCGCCTTGCACCCAAACGCGGCGGCAAATGCCGGCATGTTTGAGAAAGGCCCGATCACTCTGAATTTCGCGATCGGGTGCGGATCGCCCTGCACCATCTTGCGCTGCGTCTCGGGACGAATCGCGTCCCCGCGCCACTGTCCCCAGGCGATGAAAAACTGCTGGTCGGGAGTGAAGCCATCCAGCGTTGGGGCGGGATGCTGTTGCTCGGCCTTATGGAACGCCCGGTAAGAGATCTTCGCTCCCGCCAAGTCACCGATGCTTTCGCCCAGCACCAGCTTTCCGTTGTGGTGGATGTTCGGCTCGATAAAATAGCCGTCGAATTGCCGCGCCACGCACGCGGTTTTTTCTTCAAAGCGCCTTTCGTCTTCGGGAGTCCACCAGTTTTTCAGCCGCCCCTGCGCATCGAACTTTGCTCCCTGATCGTCAAAGCCGTGGCTGATTTCGTGCCCGATCACCACCCCAATCGACCCGTAGTTCACCGCATCCACGGCGTTCATGTCGAACGCCGGAGGCTGCAAAATGGCCGCCGGGAAAACGATTTCGTTCAGCAGCGGATTGTAATAGGCATTCGAGGTCGGCGGCGTCATGCCCCACCGGCCGCGGTCCGTCGGTTTTCCAATCAGGTTCCAGTCGTCATCCAGCACGTTCCAGCGCACCGCCGCGTACTGGTTGTCCCAGAAGGACGCCCGGCTCAGCGCCACGCCGCTGTAGTCCTTCCACTTGTCCGGATACCCGATCTTGGGATTCAGCGTGGCCAGCTTCTCCAGCGCCTTCTTCTTCGTCTCCGGCCCCATCCAGGTCAGCCCTTCGATGGTGTCGTGCATCGCGGCGATGATGTTGGTCACCATCTCCTGCGCCCTTGCCTTGGCCTGCGGCGGGAAATACTTCTCCACGTATTTTTTGCCCAGCGCCTCGCCCAGGAGCTGGTCCGTGGACTCCGCGCACCGCTTCCACCGCGGCTTGATTTCCGTGGCCCCGCTCAAATACTTCCCCTGGAATTCGAAGTTTTCCTTCACGAATCCTTCCGAGAGCGTGTCCGCCTTTGCGTTCAGGAACTGCCAGGTCAGGTACGTCTTCCAGTCGGCCAGGGGCGTTTCCCGAAGCTGGCGGTCCACTTCCCGCAAGAATTCCGGCTCGGCGACGTTCAGGTCCGCGCGCGAAATCTTGGCGGAGGAAAAATACGCGTCCCAGTCCATGGTCGGAGCCAGCTGTGAGAGCGCGGCATACGTCATCTTATGGTCGGTATTGGCCGGGTCGCGCAGCGCCACATTGTCCAGCGAGTGCTCCGCCAGCTTCTTTTCCAACCCAAAAACCGTTTCTGCCGCGGCCTGCGCGCTTTTGTCGTCGTACCCCGCCAGCCGGAGCATGGCCTCCACGTGGGCGTGATACTTCTCGCGCGCGTCTTGGAACCGCTGCTCCGGCTTCAGGTAGTAATCCCGGTCCGGCAGCCCCAGCCCGGAGGCGAACACGTAGGCGATGGTTTCCGGCGGATTGTGGCTGTCCGGCTGCGAGGTCAATCCGAAGGGCGCGAAGATGGCCTGTTCGTGGAATGTCAGGATCATCTTCTCCAGGTCCCGCGTGTTGCTCATCGCCCGAATCTCTTTCAGCATCGGTTCGGCCGGCGTCAGGCCCAGCTTGTTGATGCGCGCCTCATCCATGCAGGATCCGTAAAAGTCCCCGATCAACTGCTCCACGCTTCCCTTGGGCCAGTCCGTGCGCGCGGATACCTGGTCCAGAATCACCCGCAACTGTTCCTTGGCGTCCTCGCCGGCCTTCCATCGCCGGCTCCAGCGGTCCATGTAAGCGGGGATGGGATTCTTCACGTGCCACGCGCCGTTGGCGAATTGCGAAAAGTCGGTGCAGGGATCGCACTTCCGGTCCAGGTCGTCCACTTGAATTCCGTGCTGCGCGGCGGTCTGCGCCGCCAGTGAGATCCCGCACAGAAGCGCGAGCATCAGGCATCGAACGAAACGCATGGTTCCTCCATTCGCAGGGCGGGCCATCATAACTCAGCTTTCAGAATCGCCCGGCAGCTTGCATTCGACGGCTTTCATTCCACGGTGGTTTCATCCGTGCCCGCAGCTCTCTGGAGTGCGGCCTGTAATTGGGGAGTTCCGGGCGACAATTCCCCGGGAGCACAGGTGGCAGAGTTCAGTTTTTCACTGCTCTCGCGATCATCCTGTCTAACATCCCCCACGGTCCTCCCCACAGTGCCATCGCGATCAGCATGCTTGACCATTCATCCGCATCCCGCAGCCCTCCGCCCCCGAGCAATCCGAACACCCGCGGCAGGTGCAGCGTCAGCACCCAGATTCCGAACATCAGGCCCAGTCCCGCCGCCCCCCAGCGTTCCAGCACCCGAAACGTAATGCTCACCGCCGCGACCATAAATGCCACGCCGAAAAACGCTGCCCAGAAAGTGTGCCACGGAAGCCACCAGGGCACGAACGACGCATGAAACGCAAGCCCTACCAGATGATCCACCCCGAACACGGCCAGCGAAATCCCGAACACATACCGGCTCGCCGCAGCCAGCCACCCGGGAAGCTGCCCGCGCGCGGGGATGAGCATCGCTACGCATCCGATGACAATCGGCTCCAATAGCACCGTGCGGAAGGGAATGCTTCCGATGTGCCACACGTAGCGAGGCAACACGAGGGCCAGTGAGCATCCAATGAACAACACTCCCAGCGCAATCGCCATCTGCCCGGATGGGTTCCTCGCGAAGAAGGTTGCTCCGCACGCTACCCAGATCGTCCCGGCCAGGTAGGCCAGCCACGGGATTGCTGGAAGCCAGGGAATCAGCGGCAGCCCGTCGTAGCCGCGGCCCAGCGGCTGAGCCACCATCCGGGCGCACACCCAGGTTTCAATTCCGATGGCCACGATGGACAGGGCAAAGATCGCCCGGCCCATGCTCGACAACGCATTCATCAGGCGGTTCACGAGTGATCTCCCCTCTAAGGTCCCGGAAGCAATGTAAGACCGTTTAGCCAGGAATCGTCTTCAAATTCGACCGGAACCCCGCAACTTGCCTGCCCGCATAGATGCAGGCAATCGGGCAGAAGCTGTCCATATGGCCGGCGTTGACTGCTTTTCAGCTGACGGGCGGCCCATTCGCGGCAAGAGGGGCCCACGTCCCACTTATCTCTGGTCCGATTTTGCTCGCCATCGAAGCCCGTCGCGGTCGGGGAAACGATCCTGCAATCTTCGCGAACCTCTGCGCCCTTGCGACTTTGGGAGAGGCTCCCCGTCCCCTCCGTGCGCTCTGTGCCCTCGGCGAGCTCTGTGATAAATCTTTCCCGCGGGCTGAGCTATGAACTGTTGAAGGTAAACTATCAACTGGCACCAACGGGGGCCGCCCTGCAAACGGAATCGAGAAACGTAAGTCTGGGAAGTGAAGTGATGTACCTGAAGGGCGTGGGCCCAGCGCGCGCCCAGGTGCTGGCCGATCACGGCATCGTCACGTTCGAGGATCTGCTGCGCCGCCTGCCGTTCCGTTATGAAGACCGCATGCACTTCACCCCCATCCGCGATATCCCGGGCGGCGGAGTAGTGACCGTCCGCGGCGAAGTCGTGCACGGCAGCCTGGGCGGATTCCGCCGCGGGCGCGGCGGCATCTACTACCTGACGGTGAAGGATGCGAGCGGCACGCTCTATTGCCGATTCTTCCATGGCCAGTACCTCGAAGGCCGCTTCAAGGCCGGGCAAGCCATCGTGCTGCACGGCAAAGCGGACTTCGATGCCTACCGCCCCGGCAAAGTGGAAATGATCAATCCGGAGTTCGAGTTGCTCAGCGGCACGTCGGAGGATTCCACCGAAGTCGGGCGCATGGTGCCCATTTACGAGGGCCTGGGCGGAATCAGCTCGCGCATGCTGCGGCGCATTATCCATCACGCGCTCGGCCTGCTGGAGACTTCCCTTCCCGATCCCCTGCCGGAGGCGGTGCGCGCGCGGTATCAATTTCCCGCGCGGCGCGCGGCCATCGAAGCGGCGCATTTCCCTCCCCCGGACGCGAACTTGGACGCGCTGAACGCCTTCCGCACCCCCGCGCAGCGCCGGCTAATTTTCGAGGAGCTGTTCTACTACCAGTTGGGCCTGGCGGTGCGGCGGCGCGAGGCACAGCACGAGCCTGGGCACGCCTATCAAGTGCGCGAGCCGCGCATCCGCGAAGCAGTGAAAAAAATCCTGCCCTTCAAGCCCACCGCGGCGCAGAAGCGGGTGCTGGGGGAAATCGCCGCGGACTTGGAACGCGCCGTGCCCATGAACCGCCTGCTGATGGGCGACGTGGGCTGCGGAAAAACGCTGGTGGCTCTGGAAGCGGCGGTGATCGTGATGGAAAACGGCAGCCAGGTAGCGCTGATGGCGCCCACGGAAATCCTGGCAGTGCAGCATCATCTGACGGCGCGGCGGCTGCTGGCCCCTTCCGGCTACCGCGCCGATTTGCTGATCAGCGGGATGAAGCCGGCCGAAAAACGCGCCACGCTGGAAGGCCTGCGCAACGGGGCCACGCAATTCGTGGTGGGCACTCACGCGCTAATCGAAGACGCCGCGGAGTTCCGGGCGCTGGGCCTAGTAATTGTGGACGAGCAGCACCGCTTCGGGGTGCTGCAGCGCAAACGGCTGATGGAAAAAGGCGCGCAGCCGGACGTGCTGGTGATGACCGCCACGCCTATCCCACGCACCCTATCCCTGACGCTCTACGGCGACCTGGACCAATCCGTGATTGACGAACTGCCCCCCGGGCGCCGGCCCGTGGAGACGCGCATCGCCTCCGAAGACAGCCTGCCCGGCGTGTGGGAATTCCTGCGGGGCGAAGTGAAAAAGGGCCGCCAGGGGTATGTGGTCTATCCGGTGATTGAGGAATCGAAGGCCGAGCTGAAGGCCGCGGTCGCGGAATACGAGCGGCTCTCACAGAAGGTTTTCCCCGAGCTGCGCGCCGGCCTCTTGCACGGCCGGCTGAAGAGCGAAGAGAAGGAAGCGGTGATTGACAGCTTTCGCAGAGGAGATCTGAACCTGTTGGTCTCGACCACGGTGATTGAGGTGGGCGTGGATGTGGCCAACGCCACGGTGATGGTCATCGAGCATGCCGAGCGCTTTGGCTTGGCTCAGCTCCACCAACTGCGCGGACGCGTGGGACGCGGCGCGGAGCGCTCCTACTGCGTGCTGGTGGCCCCGCGGCAAATGTCTGAAGAGGCCCGCGAGCGCCTGACCACCATGGTGCGCACCACCAATGGTTTTGAAATCGCGGAGGCAGACCTGCGCCTGCGCGGGCCAGGAGAACTTTTCGGCACGCGGCAGCACGGCGACTTCGGTTTTCACGTGGCCAATCCCCTGCGGGATTTCGAATTGCTCGAGGCCGCGCGGCTCGAGGCACTGGCCCTGGTGGAAGCCGGAGACTCGCCGGAACTGGCACGGATCATGGCTTTCCTGGGGCCGCAATGGAAGCGCCGCTACCAGCTTGCCGCCGTTGGGTAGGGGCGCTGCTCACTGCGCCTTCCCAGACTCCGGCGGCCAGGCGGGCACTGCTGCGCGGTGCCCCTGCGGAGATATCCACGGGCCACGCCACCATGCGCGTCATCGCTGGCAAATTCGGGAGCCGCCGCCTCGCAAGCGCCCGCGGTCTGGCGCTGCGTCCTACAAGCGACCGCCTGCGCGAAACGCTTTTCGACATTCTTCAAACGCGCGTCGAGGGCAGTTGGTTCGTGGACGGATTTGCCGGCACCGGCGCTGTAGGCATCGAAGCCCTCAGTCGCGGCGCCCGCCGGGTGGTCTTTCTGGAAAACCATCGCGCGGCGGTGGCTCTGATTCGCCGCAACCTCGAATCCCTGGGCATCGCTCCCGCCGTCCCTGCTCGCCACTCGCCGAAAGTCCCGAGCGGAGCCCAGGCGCCACCCGCCACTCCCTACTCTGATGTCGAGATCATTGCGGGCGACGTCTGCCGTGGCCTTGCGACCCTCGCCGGGACCGGCCAGCCTGCCGATCTCCTGTTTTTCGATCCGCCCTACGAGGAGAAGGACGAATACGCCCGGGTGCTGGAAGCTCTGGCTCATTCGCCGCTCATCGGCTCGCACTCCCTGGTCATTTTCGAACGCACGCGCAAGCTCACGCTGCCCGGCGCTCCCGATTCCCTGATTCGCGTGCGCACGGTGATGCAGGGCGATGCCGCTCTGGAGTTTTATTCCCTGAAGCGCGAGTGAACAGTGGCGCGGGGTGGAGAGTACAGGAGATCACGGTTTGCAGAGCAGGCCGGAAACCCTCTTTTTGTTCGCTGCTGTTGCGCGCCCGATGCCTGGGCCGGACCTTCAGAGGACCCGGCGTGCAAGCCGGGAACGCCTGCGGAGGCCAGCTTGATAGCCTTCAGGGTGCCTTTGACTGAGAAGGGAATGCGGCAAGTATGTCGCAGGCAACAGCACGGCGCGGGGGGACGCCATCCGCGGCGCGCTCGGCTATACTAAGGGTCTATGAGTGCGGCTGGCGCGTCCCCAGCTACCACAAAATCTGCGGTGCATACCGCAGAGCAACCCCGGGCCTTGCGCGCCCGTGTGTTCGGATCGGCCTGGGAATGGAAGCGGGCGGGCCTGGGGGATAGCCTGCTGGTGTTGCTCCGCGGGCCGGCGCCGCCCTCCGGCTGGCCGGTGGGCCCCTATTTTCCGGACGCGTGGATCCGCAGTCCAATCCATTGGCGCCTGATCTTCCTCTCTGCCCTGCTGCACGTTCTGGTGGTGATCTTCCCGCTGCGCATGCGCTTTGGTTCCAGCACAAATGCTGCGTCTCCAACCACACCAGTGGAAGTGGCGTGGATGGGCGGCTCGCGCGCGCTCTTGCCTTATATCCCGTCGCTGCGCTCCACCCGCGGGGGCCGAAAGACTGCCGTGCACTCCGCGGAGGCGACGGCGAACGACGGCACGCCCGCTTTCCATCCGCGGCAGACCATCGTCTCCAATCCGGTGAAGGCCACACACCCCCGGCAGACATTGATCGAGCCGGCGGCTTCGCCGGAAGCTCCGAAGATTCTCCCCCCGCTCCCGAACATCGTGGAGTGGCCCAACCTGCCGCAGCCCGCGACGCCTCGGCGGCATCTGCGGGTGAATCCCAATACGCGCATGCGGCACAGGACGGCCCGGGCACAGACGCACGTGGTGGCGCCGGAAATCGCGATGTCCCACAAAACGCTGGACACCGCCATCATCTCCTCGCATCCAGACCTGCCCAAACCGGCGCTGGAGGTGAAAACCGCAGCCCATCCGACCTTCGCCGCCGAAAAGGTAAAGGAAGAGGCCGCCCCAGAGATCGCTCCGGCCATCAACACCGAGGCTGCGGGGCAGCGGCTGATCGCGCTCTCGGAAACTCCCGCGCCGCCGCCGCCCGAGTTGCAGGTTCCCGCGGGGAATTTGAGCGCGCAGTTCGCCCTTTCGCCCGAAGGACATCCCACCTCTACCTCGGGAGGAAGCGGACTCCCCGAAAACGGCAAGCTGGCTGGGACTGGCGGGCATTCCAGTGGAGTGCCGGGCGTGGCCGTTTCGGCGGGGAAGAACGGCCCGGTATCGGACATCGTTGGTCCACCTGGAGCGGGTGGCGTGGGTGCGGGAGGCGGAGGCAGCAGCAGCACCGGATTGCTTTCGATGTCGCACATGCTCCGGTCACGTCCGCAGCCCGGCGTAGCAGCCGTGCCCGCGAGCGAATCTCAAGCCTCTCCCGCCTCGAGCATCCAGGACCGCATCAAAGCCGGAGTGACGCCGGAGCATTTGCTGGAGCCCGGGCGGGTGTACACGCTGCACGTGAGCATGCCGAATCTCGCCAGCGCCACCGGCACTTGGACGCTGAAATTTGTGGAACTGGACGAGAACGGGAAAGAAATTCCGGGAACGATCGACTCGCCCGCCGTGGCCGGCCCAGTTCCGCTCCGGAAGGTGGATCCGAAGTATCCGCCCTCACTGGTCACCGCCAAGGTGCAGGGAGATGTGATTCTCTACGCGATCATCCGGCGCGACGGCTCAGTGGACAGCATCGAAATCGTGAAGAGCCTGGACCCGCTCCTCGATCAGAACGCCATGCAGGCGCTTTCGCGATGGAGATTCCAGGCCGCCCAACGCCAGGGTCACACGGTGGAACTGGCCACCATCGTGCGCATTCCCTTCCGCGCCATTTCGCCGCTGGATTGATCCGCGCGCAACGGCCGTCAGGTTCCTGCGGCGTTGGAAGCCTCCCGAAGCCTGACCAGAGCCCAGAGCGTGTGGTTGACCGGCGTGGGCACTTCCAACTCCGCGCCGCGGCGGGCGATGAAACCATTGAGGGAATCAATCTCCGTGGCGCGGCCGCGCTCAATATCCTGGGCCGTGGACGATGTGGCCGGACCAAGCGAAGCAGCGAGCTTCAGCCCCAGGGCCGGCAGGTCCACGTCGGGCATGCGCACGCCCTCGGCACGGGCCACCGCGCTCACTTCCTCCGCGGCACGCGCCATCACCTGGCGCACCAGCTCCAGGCTGCCTGCCAGGCCGTAGCTGGCGCGGCCCAGCGCGGAAACCGCGTTCCCCGCGCAGTTCCACATCAGCTTCACCCACAGCTCGCCGTCAATATTGTCGGAAATGCGGCAGGGAACTCCACCGCGGGTGAATAATTTCGCGACGCGCTCAACGGCCGGCGCGAGCGTGGCATCGCCTGCGGCGCCGACCACCAGATCCCCGCGGCCGCCATGCTTCAAATGATTCGGCGCCGGCATGGCCGCGGCGACATAGACGACCGCAGGAAGCGCCACGGGAGCCGCCCTGCACCCGGCGTTGCGCAACGCCTCGCGGATGATCGAAGCGTTTTCGACTCCGTTCTGGAGACTCACTAGAATCGCCCCGGGATGCAGAACCGGGGCCAGGCGCGTGGCCGCCGCCGCGGTATCCACCGTCTTCACCGCGATGAGCACGATCTCCGCGCCGCCCGCACCAGCAGCGTCGGTCGAGACCTCGAGCCGCAGGTGATCCTGGAACTCCGCGCTGTCAAAATACAACCCGTCGCGCGCCAGCACAGCGGCCGAGCTTTTCGCGCCCGGCCGTCCGATGAATGTAACCGGACATCCCGCGCGAACCAGCCGCCCGCCGAAATAGCAGCCCACGGCCCCGGCGCCGAGCACGGCAACACGCGGCCAGGCGTCCGGTGGAATCACTTCCCCGAGAGACCCTTCCCCGTCCTGTTGAGCCACAGTTCCTCTCTAGGTTGCTTCCGGCGCTTTTATACTCCGCGGAAATTTGAACAGCAAATACCCCCGGTCAGAGAGGCGCTGACCGTGGCCATCTGTGCTTGCCCGCTCAGCAACTGATCACGCGCAGCAGCCGCTCGATATCTTCCTCCGAATTGTAAAGGTAAGGGGCCACGCGCAAGGCGTCGTTCCGCAGGCTGACGTAAATTTTCTGTTCCCGCAGGCGCGCGTGCAACGCGCGCGTCGCTTCCTTGCTGCGAGCGGCGAAGCACAGGTATGCGCCGCGGGACTCCGGCTCCTCCGGACTGGCCAGCACGCAGCGGTCCCGCGGCAAGCGCGCGATCAATGCGCCGAGAAGCGCCCGGTTGTGGCCCAGCACCCGCGCCGACCCGGCACGCAGCACGAACTCCAGGGAAACCGCCAGGGCAGAGAGATGAAAAAAACTGGCGGTCTCCGCGGCATCCCAGCGGCGCGCACCCGCCGGCGGCTGCCAGGAGAATCGCCCGGCATCGTCGGGATCAAAGACGAGTTCGCTGAAACCGGTCTCGGAAGCGGCGCCCATCCAGAAAAACGGCGCGGGGGGCAGTTGCTCCGAGAGCTCTCGGCGGGCCCAGACGAAACCGGTGCCGTAGGGACCCAGCAGCCATTTGTAAGCCGCGCAAACGGCAAAATCTGCCCCCAGCGACCGGAAATCCAGTGGCAGGGAGCCGCACGCCTGGGTCACATCCAGCAGCAAGCGGCAGGGCGAACCCGCAAGGCCCTTCGCCAGCCGCGGGGCATCGAGCAAGGAGCCGTCGTCGAATCGCACCAGGCTGGCGCTCACCAGCCGCGTGCGCGGAGAGAGCTGCTCGAGAAAATCCTGCGCGGTCACAAAACGTCCGCGTGGCTTCACCAAGCGCAGCACGGCGCCGCGCAATGCCGCCAACGGACCCCACGTGCAGAACTGGGCGGGAAATTCCCCGCGAGCGACCAGGATTTCGTCGCCGGGCTCCCAAGGCAGTGACGCGGCGATGGCCGCAAGGCCCGCGGATGCTCCAGTGGTGAGGCCAATCTCCTCCGACGCCGCTCCGGTGAGCTGGGCGATTAGGCCGCGCACGCGCGCGGGAAGCTCGAAGTAAATCGACTCCTCGATCTTGTAGGGATGGCGCTTCAATTCCATCGCGGTCTCCAACGCCTTCAAGGATGCGCGCGGCAACGGACCATGATTCGCCATCGCCAGGTAAGTGACGTCGTCAAACTCGATAAATTCCGAGCGCCAGTCGGCAACCGCGGCAACCGTCGCAGGCATCGCTTCGCTCCTCCGCGCATCGCCGAAGATTGGAAACTGCGGTGGGTGCGCGGCACTATTCTCCACGCGCGGGGCCACCGGCGGCCAGAGCCAATTTGGGGTGGGCCAGGCCAAAGCGGTGCGGAGACATGCCCGCGTCCGGATTCGGGAGCCGCGCAGCCGCGGCTTCCCGCGTCTAAAAATATTCACGAAGGGAACGAAATGCGGGGATCACCAGGAGCTTTCCGGGGCCGCTGGAGAGCTCGTCGTGTTCGAACACCCAGGTTTTGGCGTGCGGAATGAAGACGGCGTTCAGTCCGGCGGCGAGCGCTGGGTTGATATCGCTGCGGGGGCTGTTGCCGATCATCCAGCCGTGGGCCTTGACGATGCGATGGCGGTTCACCAAGCCCTTATAGGTTACGGTATCTTTCTCCGCCACAATTTCCACGGCCTCAAAGTGCACTTGGAGCCCGGAGCGCTCGAACTTTCCGGCTTGCTCCGCCGGCTCGCCTTTGGTGCACAGGATCAGGCGGTGGCGCTCGGCGAGGTAGGTAAGAGTTTCCGCGACGCCTTCCAACAGGGTGGGCGGCGTGGAAGAAAGTTCGGCGACGAGGACTTCAATGCGCTTGAGCATCTCCCGCCGAGCCATGTGTCCGGCCAGCTTCAGGTAGGTTTCTTCGATGGCTCCGTGGAAGCTGCGCACGCCAAAGCCGTGCTGGCGGATCTTGCGCCGCTCCGTTTCATTCAGGATGTGGCGCATGTAGGGACGGGAAAACCCCAGCGGCTCGAGCAGGGCCAGGAATTCGTCAATCACGCGCTCGAAATGAATCTGGTTTTCCCAAAGCGTGTCGTCCGCATCGATCAGCAGGGTTTCGCGCCGCATGGGGAATCCATTGCGTATTATCGCAGAAGCGTGGGGAGTTTGCGCCCGCCGGGCGCGTCCGGCGGAGAGTTACTGCGGCCTGACGGCGCGGCGCCAGCGGCCCAGGGCCACCCCGCTCCATACGATCTCCACCACGCCGAATGGCCAGGCACCCTGGAGAAAGCCGTAAACAGAGGCCAGCAGACACGACAAGGCGAACGCCAGGATGAACCATGGGCTGCGGCGCTCCAGCGCGTAGCACAGCATCATGGCGGTCACGGCGAATAATCCGAAGATGGTCAGGGGGTTCACAGCGATTTCATTCCGGCCCGCAGTCCTTCAGCCCGAGGGATTTCCTCGCTCGATACCCGTCCGCGCAATGAGCATTCGTCAGGGCTGCTTCGGGCGGTGAGTGGAGAGCGCCTCGAGGATGTTGCGGCCGGTTTTTTGCGCCAGGCCGAATTGCGCCAGGTAGTCCTGGAACTCGCGGTTCACGTCGAGCGCGGCCTGGGGATCGAGCTCGGTGCGCAAAATCATGTCGCGCAGGCGCACGGGATGCGGAAGCAACGCGTCCTCATTCAACTCTTCCAGAGCGGCGGCGATGTCGTATTTGCCCATGGATTCCTCCTGCGGATGGGACGAGCTGGCCGGAGGCGGCGGGCCGGCGAGCCTCAGGCAAGCGCGCTCAAAAATTCGTAGCGGTCGATGCGCGCGGCCACGCCGCGCCGGCTTTCAAAATCCTCGACGCGCACCACGGTCCCATAACATTGGATGTGCACGTCGCCGGCCATGGTGACTTCCTTGGGCAGGGTGAGCACGAATTCCACGGGCATGCCGGCCTGGAAGGAGCTGTCGATCACGAAATAGAGGCCGCGGAAGCTCACATCCCGGGTGCGCGCCTCCTGCTGGACCTTCAATGTGCCGCTGCTGAAGCGGATGGTCAGCGGGAGGTTCATGTTGAAGCGCCGGGAGGCGCGGCGTTCCATGTCGCTCATGCGGCAGACCTCGACCATCCCCATTCGAATGTCACCCTAACACCGAATCCGTGCGCTCCGCAATGGGGGCGCCGCCGGCCTCCCGCAGGTGTGGTGGAAGATTTACACGTCTTGACTTGGAGTCCTGCGGACGCTACTTTTGCGGGTCACCATGCCTGAGTCCAGCGAAGGCCGGCTGCGCCCGCGGGTGCGCACGGAACTGGCCATCCGCGTCCGCCAGATCGGCCCGCCCCGGGAGTCCATCGAGGTAACCACCACTCTGGACGTGTCCCGCAATGGGGTGCTCTTCCGCACACGCCAACCGTATGAAATGCACAGTACCGTGTGGGTGATTGTGCCCTACAACCCGCAGGCCGCGGCCGGCGATCCGGAGTTTCCCGCCACGGTGGTGCGCATAGACAATTCCGCGGACGGCTCGAAAGAGGTGGCCGTCCGCTTCTTGAACGCGAGGACGGATCCCACGCCCATCCACGTGCAGGGACGTAGCGTGATGACCGTGGCTCCGGAGCGGCGGTCGAAGGACCGCTCCAAGCTCAGCCTGCCGATCCGCGTGCGCAGCGAGACCACCACGGAAGTGACCAGCACGGAAGACATCTCGCGCACGGGAGCGCTCTTCCTGAGCAATCGCTCCTACACGGTTGGAGAGAAGGTATGGGTGACGGTGCCCTACAAGCCGGAAGACCCGCCCCAGGAGATTGATGCGCGCGTCGTACGCATTATCGAGCGCCCGTCGAAGGTGTGCGTGGCGGTGCAATACCTGCGCACAACCGGTGTCCGCCTTCCGGAAGCTTGAGCCGCCCGGCCGCGGCAGTTCCAAACACCGCCGGGTGCAACGCATGGCCCAGGAAAATCCAGTCTTCCACCGCAGCCTGTTTCTCTCCGGCCCCGCCGGCCGGCTGGAAGCGCAGCTCTGGACCAGCCGCGCACCGGAATCTCAGCTGGCGGCGTTGGTGTGCCATCCGCACCCGCTCTACGGCGGCACGATGCACAACAAGGTGGTCTTTCAGGCGGCGAAGAGCCTGCACCGGCTGGGCCTGCCCGTGTTGCGTTTCAACTTTCGCGGGACGGGATTGAGTGAAGGCGCGCACGACCGCGGGACCGGCGAGCGGGACGACGTGCGCGCCGCGCTCGATTTTCTGGCCGGCGAATTTCCCGGCCGGCCGCTGGTACTTGCGGGATTCAGTTTCGGCGCCTGGGTGGGATTGCACGCCGGCGCCGGGGACGCGCGCGTGACGCGCCTCATCGGGCTGGGCATACCGGTGAATGATTCGGAGTTCAGCTATTTACGGGGTTCGGCAAAACCGAAGCTGTTCATCGTAGGGACTGCGGATCGATTTGCATCGCGCGAGCGTGTCGAGGCACTGGCGAACTCCCTGCCCCCGCCGACGGCGCTGGTTTTCGTCGAGGGCGCCGACCATTTTTTTACCGGTAAACTCGGCCAGGTGGATTCCGCGATCACCGCATGGATGGAATCGCTGGGCTCATAGCGCTGGCGGCAGGATGCGCCCAGGCGCGCTGCAGGGGGGATGGGGATTCCGCCGAAAGAAGAGGGGCGCGGCGAGCAACGCCCCGACGCAGGACGCAGACGCTACTCTTCGCGGAATAGGCTCCAGAATTTCTCTCCGCTCAGGGGTGCTTCGCCCACCAGTCGCAGATTGGCGCGCGCGTGCGGCGCCCGGCTCATGCCGACGAGCGCTGTGGTCAGCCCCGGGGCGGAGCGCGCAAATTGCAACGCGCGCTCGAAGTCATTTTCCAGGCCGATGTTTGCCGCCAGTGCCGGAGGCAGGCCGCGTCCCAGGCGCCCTTGCAGGGTGGGCGCGCTGGCCATGACCGTTACTCCAAGCTCCGCGGCCGCGGCCAGCAGTGGCAATTCGCGCCCATTCACCAATTGATTCGGCAGCACCACCGCCTCCGGCATCATGAGATTGACCGGAAGCTGAACGTAGCCGAAATGGTGCGCGTCGCCGGCCACCTCCCGGGCCACCGCCGCAACGTCTGCGAGGGAATGAAGGCCGGGGGACCCGGCGGGCTGGCGGAAACCGTTCCAGGTGGCCAGGCCGTAAGCGCCAATTTTGCCAGCGGCCGCGGCGCCCTCCAGGAATTCAAAGGCCGCGCGCAGGCGTTTGCGGAATTCCTCCGGGGAGACTTCTTCGAGCTGAGTCTCCGGATTATGAACATAATAGACGTCCACGCCTTCCACGCCCAGATTGCGCAGGCTGCGCCCGAGCTGGTCCTGGAGATAACGCGGGGTCATGGCATGGCAGCCGCCGGAGATCTCCGCGGGCTGGAGAATTCCTTTGTCAAAATACTCGCGCGAGAAATATTCGCGCGTATTTCCGGGCGGATCGCCGTCGGGAGTCAGGAAGCCTCCCTTGGTGCAGAGGAACAAGGCTTCGCGGGCCAGGCCGCGAGCGGCGAGTTCCACCAGCGCCGCGCCAATCGAACGCTCGCTGCGCTGCAGGCGGTAATTGATGGCGGAATCGATTACGTTGATCCCGCCGAGCACCGCCTCGACGACCGAGTCGGTGTAGCCGCGGTCCGTGGCCGCATCGGGCTGGCCCAGGTAGGTGCCGATGCCCAGGGAGGAAAGCGTCAGCCCATTGCGCGCGCGGAAATGGCCGGGCGCGGCTTTGCCCTCGAAACGTGCGGCGTACTCGCGGGTGGCGTGCGGCGTGGCGAGATGCGGCATCCATGCCCCTTCCAGGAGGGACGCGGAAGTATAGCAGCAGCATCTCCGCAGGTTAGAAATGCAAAGTCAGCGCGCCCTGGACGGTCCGGGGAGACACAAAGTGGGTACCCGAAAAACTCGACAGGAAGTTATACAGCGCCACTTTGTCCGTCAGGTTGACCACGGTGAACTTGCCGCTTAGCTGATAGCGTTCCTTCTTCCAGATGCGGTCGGCACCCAAAGCAATGTCGAACAGGTTGCGCGGCGCGATGCGGGAGGGGTTGGTGTCGGGATTATAGGTGCCTGGCGCAGCGATATGAATCCGCGTGGCGCCGCGGCTTGGGTTGCTGCAGCTGCGCAAAGGCTGGGTGACCGTGGCGAAGACGTCTCCGCAGAAGAGCCCAATGGCCTGCTGCTCGTCCCCTGTCAGCGTGAGTGCGGTGGGGTAATCCGGAACGCTGACCACCACCAGGCCGCTGTCATAACGCCAGGTCAGGCCGGCCCAGAGGCCGCGCAGGCTCTTGCGCGCGAATTGATATTGCAAATTCGTGGTCTGTTGAAACGCCTGGTCATGATCGGGACGGGCCACGGGAGGGTAGGCGGTACCGAAATCGATTCCCCCAATCTCTGGACTGAAGAGCCGGGACCGGGTGTGCCCGAGCACGGCAAACGCGCTGAGGCCGTGCAGGTTGTGAAGGGTGACACGCGCCAAGGCGCCGTCGATTTTCGATTTGCGGAACTGAATGGGAAAATTGAGCGGGGTATTTAAGATGGTATTGAAATCGTAAGCCCCGTCCGTGTACTTCCAGAAGTACTCGGCCTGGACGCTGACCTTAGAGCCGAACTCCTGTTCCAGACCGGTGTTGAACTGGTTCCGGCGGGCCGGCGTGAGCGGCTGAACCCCGGAGGATCCCAGCGAGCCGTTGGCCAGTCCCCCGGGCCCCGTGGAGCTGGAGAGAATCAGGTTTTCGTTGTAGGGGGTGAGAAAAATTCGGGCATAAGAAACGTGAAAGACGGTTCCGGTCGCGTGCAACTGATAGCTGACCCCGGTTCGCGGTTCGAATCCGTACGCGTGGCTCAAGCCGTCGTAGTTGTCAAAGCGCAATCCCAGGTTCAGATGAAACCGGCCCAGTTGCAGGCTGTCCTCTAGGTAGGCGCTTTCTTCAAAGATGGTGGCTGCGCCGCGGAACACGAACAGCGATCCTCCCCGCGTCAGATCGTAGGGAAGCAACGCGGGTTGGAACCCCGGGTTTTGCGCATACCCGGCTGCGGCGCACTGCATGGCCGAGGTGAGCGAAGCATCCGCCACCGGCACTCCTTGACCATTGACGCAAGGAGAATTGAAAGCCGGGTCGGTCAGGCCGGTGGTGAAAAACTCCGACAGTGGCGTGACCTGTATCTGGATTCCGCCCTTGACCGAATTCCGGCCGTGGACATAGGCCAGGTCGGCTCGCATACCAGTGCTGGTCAATCGCCGGGATTGCGCCAGGGTAGCCGGCTGATCCGAAAACAGTTCCTCGGAAGGGTAGTAGTTCACGCGGTCCTGCCGCACCCAGGTGTTCGCCGTGAGCAAGAGCTCGGGATTGAGCACGCGAGAGAACGCCAGCCCCACGTTGAAACTGGTCATGTGCTGACGCTGGTCCTGTCCGGCCGCCTGCTGGTCGTAGGTATTGGGCACCTGGAACCAGGAGTGCGCAGCCGTGAGGTTGAGATGCAGCGAAGTGCTGTCGCTGGGCCGCCAGTCGAACCGGTCGAACAGGCTCTCCGCGTTGCCCCAGGCGTGCAGTGGCTGGAACTCCGGAGCGTCCAGAAAACGCGCGCTGTCCACCGCGTCCAGGGCCAGGAAGTTCCCGAATTGCTTGGACCCGGCAGACAGCGTGACGCTTGCCGTAGGAGTGGAAAAGCTTCCGTAGCCTAGGGAAATCGTCCCGTTGGCTGGTCCGGAGTCCAGTCCGGAGCGCGTCGTGGCCTCGACGATCAGACTGGTCTTGTCGCCAAACTCCGCCGGGGGAGCGCCCTGAAGAGTGGAGAGTTCCTGAAGAGTGCTCGCGGCAATTTGGTTGGAGAAGATCCGGCTCTGCTGATCCGAGATCGGCTGGCCGTCAACACTAAAAGAAGTCTCCGCGTGTTCTCCCAGCGGGTGGAAGACTCCGTTGGAATCTGCGGCCACGCCGGGTGTCGCCAGAGTCAAGATGGAGCTGAGCGCCGCGTTTACACTTTCACTGGGCAGGTTCTGGATTAGTCCCTGGCCGAGCCGAGTCTGGGCGACATTGAGCGACGACAGGTCGGCGCCGCCTTCCGCCACGGTCACTTGCTGGGCAACGGCGGCCAGACGCAAAGTCACTGCCAGGCGCACAGTCTCGCCTGCATGCACAATGACTGTTTGCTGATGTTGCCGGAAGCCTTGGGCCTCCACCGTGAATTCATAGTCCCCGGCCGGGAGTCGCGGAAACGCAAACCGGCCGTCCGCGCCGCTTTTGGCTGTACGCCGTAATCCGGCCGCCCGGCTACTCACCGCGACCGTTGCCTGCGGAATGGCCCCGCCCGAGGCGTCCGTGATTTCGCCCGCGATGGCGCTGGTCGTTTCTTCCTGCGCCGCGGCTGGGATTGCGCAGGCAAGCGCCAGGGTCATCAGGGTCAGCAATCCCACTGCAAGCCGCAGCAG
>DATIYQ010000172.1:0-11187 GCA_035517515.1 Binatia bacterium | reverse complement strand
CACCAGTGCGGCAAGCAAAACCATGCACAGCGCGAGGCCCCTTGACGGTTTCATGACTCTTTTCCTCCCCGGATCATGCCCCGCGATGCCCGCTGCAGGCACACCCCTGCGCCCGCATGGCTCCGCAGATCGCAATGACCTTTCCTCCATGGCGCGAAACGACCGATCCCCGTACGCCCGGACCGCAGGCGAATCGTAGCCGTTGATACTCCATCGGAACACTCAATTCAATAGATTTATGTGCAGCACGTCCCAACCGGTCGAGGTCCCGGCGCGCGCCGTGTGGGACGATTCGGGACCACCCAAAACAGCGAGCGAAACGGCAGGGCGCAAGGCATCCGGCGCAAGCCTCAGGAAGAGCCGTTCTCGGGCATGCTCCTTCGGCAAGGCGCTAATGGCCGTTCTTTCAGCCATATACGGGCACGCCGGCCAGGTTTCGCACGTTCTCGGTTCCGGTGTGTCACATCAGCTCGCACCTCTTCTCCGCAGGTGCGGACCTCTTCAGCAAAGCCTGACAGCTAGGAGTAGAATCATATTTGTTGCGCTCCTTTCGTGGGGAGAACGACGTTCCCTGTAAAGGAGGCTCCGATGCGTAAGTTAGCAAGCGTCCTGCCGATCCAGTTTGCGCTATTCTCTTCGCTCCTTCTCCTATTCTTTGTGGCGGTGCCGCCGGCAACCATGGCCGCACCCGCGACCAGTTCCAAAGAGCAGGTTCAGGTTGTGGCCCACCTGCCTCTCAATGGAATGCACGTCAATCAGATGTTCGTGCAGCAAAGGGACCACAAGTCCTACCTCTATCTCCACCGCTCGCGGACCAACGCCTACGCGCTGGTGGACGTGACCCGGCCCAGCAAACCGGTTCTGGTGAGCCGGCGCGACCTTGCTGAGCCCACCCGGACACAGGTGGATCCGCCGGCCTCCGGGTCCGTGCTGGCCATCGCGGTACGGCCGGAAGGGGCCATGCACACCGCGGCCGAAACCTCAACCGCGGCAATGCCATCCACCCAGACGGTGCAACTCCTGGACCTCTCCGATCCCAAAAATCCCAAAATGCTCAAGACGTTTCAGGGAGTCACCAGCCTGTTTCCCGATGACGCCCGCAAGCTGGTGTTCCTGACCAATGCCGAAGGGCTGTGGATCATCAGCCATCACGCGATCCGGCCTATGCCCATTTGCTCGTCCTCAGACGCTCTCAATCCGCTTCCGGATTGCCAGTAGCCCCGGGGCAGAGCCGTCCCGTCCCAGCGGTTCACGCGAATGGACTTCAGGGCCGACAGGTCCGGGGCCATTCGTGCGCCACGGCAGCCGTCGCACCGGCAGCAGGTGAAGTGTAGAATGAAGTTCGTTGCGCCCCTCCGAGGTGCTCATGGCCGGACACATCGGGAGTGATCGAGTCAGAGCAGGCGTCATCGTTTTACCAGTCTTGTTGCTGGTCTCCGCTTCGCCCGTTACCCCTCAGTCCAGCGGCCAAACCGAAGAACGGATCAAGGTGGTGGGGCACTTGCCTCTCCCCGGTATGCACGTGAATCAAATGTTCGTGCAGTTACGCGGCTCGAAGCACTATCTCTATCTTCACCGGCCGAATCGGCAAGCCTTCGCGCTGGTCGACGTGAGCCATGCGGAGAAACCCGTGCTGCTGGAACGTGCCACGCTGGAGGCCGCAGGGGCAGGGGAAACGGAAGTATCCAAGGCGGAGTCTACCCTCGCCGTGACTGTAACCCCGGAAGAGGGAAGCGCACCGCGCAGCCGGCCGCCGGGGGCCGAAGCGCCGAAGGTGGTTCTGCCGGCGGAAACCGTGCGGCTGATTGACCTTTCCGATCCCAAACATCCCCGGACGCTAAAAACGTTTTCGGGGGTCACCAGCATGCTGCCCGATGACGCGCGGCACCTGATCTATCTGGTCAACAGCGAAGGGCTATGGATCATCAGCCACCGGGAGACGCAGGCCATGCCGTATTGCACTTCGACGACAGCGCTGATGAACGCGCCGAACTGCCAGTAGGGCGGACGCTCCTCCATTTCCGCGCCATCCCGCGTGGAGCGCCCGTGGCGTCGCTCAGAACACCGGATGATAAATCGGATACGGCGGCTGCTTGTAGACCGGCAGCGGGTGCTCCTTCAGGGATTGCAATACCACTTCCACGGCCTTTTCCAACTGGGGATCATGGCCCTGGCGGACGAGTTGCGGCTCGAGTTCTACGGTGATGTCTGGTTCGATGCCTTTGTTTTCCACCTCCCATTCGCCCTGGGTTCCGTAGATGGCCCAGCGCGGCGCGGTCACCGTTCCGCCATCCATCAGCGTTGGATATCCGCCGATGCCCACCAGCCCGCCCCAGGTGCGCGTCCCCAGCAGCGGGCCGATGCCCGCTTTGCGGAAATACCAGGGCATGGCGTCTCCGCCGGAGCCCGCGTACTCGTTGATGATCATGGCCTTGGGCCCGAAAATCGCTTCGGTGGGTTCTTCGTAGCTCTGCCCCTCCCGCGTCTTCACCAGGCTCATCACCGGCCGGCGGAGATAGTCAACTATGTAATCCGCAAGCTGCCCGCCACCGTTAAAGCGCTCGTCCAGAATCGCGCCCTGCCGGCCCACCTGGGCGAAGTAGTAGCGGTTGAAGTTGGTGTAGCCGGCGCCAGCAGTGTTGGGCAGATAAACGTAGGCCAGTTTGCCGCCGCTCAGTTGGTCCACTTTGCGGCGGTTGCCTTCGATCCAGCCGTAATTGCGCAGCGTGGTCTCCGCGTCCACCGGCACCACCGTCACCTGGCGTGAGCCGCTGCGGTCGGGATTGGGGCCCACCTCGAGCACCACCTGCTTGCCCGCGGTCCCCAGGAAGAAGCTGTAGATTTCATCGGCAGCGTGCAGTTCGCGCCCGTTGACGGCCAGCAGGTATTCGCCCACTTTCACGTTCACGCCGGGCTGGGTGAGCGGGGCATGGAGCTGCGGGTTCCAGTTCTCTCCGTCGTAAATGTGCGCGAAGCGATAGCGCCCGTTCTCCAGGGTGTAATCCGCGCCGAGCAGGCCCACCTTGACCTTGCTCAGCTCCGGCTGCTGGCCCGCGCCCACGTACATGTGCTGCACGTTGATGTTGCCGAGCATATCCGCGAACAGGTAGCTCAAGTCCGCGCGGCTGGCGATTCCCGCCAGGAAGGCTTCGTAGGCTTTCTCCGCGGCCTTCAGATCCAGGCCGTGGTAGTTGGGGTCATAGAAGAAATCGCGTTCGATGCGCCAGACCTCGCGGAACATCTGGCTCCACTCCGCGGGCGGGTCCACGGCCACTTCCATGTCCGCCATCTTGAGCTGGCCCTCGCCGGGTTTGGGGGCTTTCTCCGCCGCGGCGATGAACCAGTTGTCGCCCTGGCGGTAGAGCATCTTTTCCCCGTTGGCGGAGAGAAAGAATTCGCGCGCGCCGTCCAGCAGCTTCTCCGTCTTCCGCGTCTTCATGTCGAAGCGCTGCAGCGTGAAGGTAAAGGGGCCGTTGCCGCGGAAGACGATTTCCGCCTCCGCCAGATACACGATTCCTTCCTTCCTCGATATCAGACCCACGTAATTGCGGTCCGGAATGGGCAGCGCCAGGATGCGCTGGCTCAAATTGTCGAAATCAATGGTCACCTTGACGGGTTCCTTCTTTTCCTTGTCCTTGTCTTTCTCGCCGTTCTTTTCGGACTTTTCCTTTGCGGCCTCGCCACCCGTGCCTTCCTTCTCGTCCTTCTTGGCGGCCGGCTTTTCATCGTCGCTTTCCGGCGCCAGCGGCGAAGGCAGGTCTTTGCGCAGCACGGCAACGTAGGCGCTGCGTGTTACCGGATGATCCTCGCTGGTCATGTCCAGCCAGCCGGTGGTCAGGCCCAGATTGGTGCTGGCCGTGAAATAGAGGTATTTGCCGCTCTTGTCGAAGGCCGGATACAGCGCGTCGCTCATGCCGTCCGTGAACTGCGTGACCGATTTCTCCTCGATCGAGTAAACGAAAACCGCTCGCATGTAGTTGGCCAGTTGCTTCGTATACGCCAGCCAGCGGCTGTCCGGAGACCACACCGCATCAAACTCGTGCAGCGGCGAATCGAAGCGGTCTGTGTCCACCTTGACCGGCACCGGATTCTCTGCGCTCACGTCCACGTACCACAGATTCAGGCGCTTGTCGTCGTAGCAGATCCTTTTGCTGTCCGGGGACCACCTCGGCGTATAAAAAAACGAAGGCGGCTGGCCCAACGGGATTTTTCGCACCGCGCCCAGGCCGTCCTGGTTGCGGATATGCAGCGCGTACTCGCCGGACTCGTCGGAGAACCAGGCGATGGACATGCCGTCGGGCGACCAGGCGGGATCCCGGTCCATCACTCCGGGACTGTTGGTGAGGTTGCGGATGTCTCCCTTCTCCGCCGGCACGGTCAGGATTTCGCCGTGGGCTTCAAAGACCGCGCGCTGGCCCGTCGGCGAAAGAGAGGGGTTTTCGAGGTGCTTCTCCACTTTTTCAAAGTGCCGGCGGAGCTGCGGCATGTCCCCGGCCACGCGCACGTCGAGCCGTTTCGATTCGCCGCTCGAGAAATCGTAAATGTGCAGGGAGCCGAGCTGCTCGTAAACGATGCCCCCGGGGCCTGCCGAGGCGGATTTGAGATCGAAGCCGGTCGTCTTGGTCAGTTGCTTGGTCTCTTTGGCCTTCGTGCTGTAGGCGTAAAGCTCCACGCGGCCGCTGCGGTTGGAGAGGAAATAGATCGCGTCGCCCACCCACATGGGACAGAAATCGTCCCAATCGCCATGCTCCAGGCGCACGATCCTGGAGTCGGCGAGATTGGCGATCCACAGCCGCGCCGTCTTGCCTCCGTGATATTGCTTGATGGCCACGTAATTGGCCCCGGCGCCCAGGCGGCGATTCCAGAACGGCACGTAAGCGATGTGCCCGGCATCCGGAGAAAACGAGCCCTGCACGCCCATGGGCAGCGGGACTTCCGTGGGCATGCCGCCCTCGGCCGGAACCGTGAAGAGCTTCTCGAAGCGCGAATAGCTGGTGCGCGTCGAGCGGAAGAGGATTCTCTTCCCGTCCGGGGTCCAGCCCAGCACCACGTCCACGTCCGGATGCGAGGTGAGCCGCCGCGGCTCGCCGCCCGCCGCGGCCACTACATAAACGTCCTGGTTGCCGTCGTAATCGCCGGTATAGGCCACCAAAGTTCCGTCCGGTGAAAACATCGGCCCGCTATTCAGGCCCGCGCCGGTCACCAGTCGCCGCGAGTCGCCCCCGGCGCGGTCCACAATCCAGATATCTCCGCCATAGGCAAACGCCACCTGCGTTTTGCTCATCGTAGGCGATTGCAACAGCAACGGCGCTTTGTCCTGCGCCGCGAGATGCGGAACGGCAGTCAGCGCATAGAGGCAGATTGCGGCAAGAATTACGCACAGTTTCTTCATGAGGGGTTTGTCTCCGGAGTAGTAGGTTCCGACATCGGCCCGGAATCGTATCACGGCGCCGCCGGGTAGGCGCGGACCCATCTGTCCGCCCCAGGGGTACCCCGCCTGAGCTTGCAGCCATGTTGGTTTGGCGGGACGTAGAGTTTGGCGGAGTGAGAAGAACTCGGACATTGAAGAAAACGCGAGAGGTTGATTGAACAGCCACCACGAAAGCACAGAAGCACGGAGCAACACGGAGCAGCATGAAGCAATACGGAGAAGCGCCCCAGCAAGAGCGGACCAGGGACTACAGCCTGAATGGTCTCAAAAATGTAATGATCGTCAGAATTCTTCGATCCGAGCAGTCCCGTGCGACGAGTGGATGTGCGGTTCGCGGCGCATGCCTTCTGGCCGCTACTTCACTTTTTCCCAGGTGATGCGGTACGTTCCGCCCTGCGGACCGGGTTCCGGGCCGGAGAAAGTCAGGCGGTTGCCGTCGAACGTATACGGGCGCGGCTGCGTGCTGTTGACGAAGTCCGGGGTAGAGGCCAGTTCCGGGTAGTGAATCATTACATTCTCCGCCTCGCGAATCTCGTAGCGCCCGCAGTAGCCGTAGAAGCTATCGAACAGAAGAATCTTTTCCTGGTCCGTGGGGTTTCTCGGCGCCGTCCATTTGGGGCGGTCGGGATTCATCAGTCCGACGCACATGTGGCCGTCAGGGGCGTACACCAGGTAGCCGACGGCGTGCGCCCCGAAATCGGGATAGCTCACTTTGCCCTCTTTGGAAATGCTTTCATCGGCCACCAGCCGCCAGGTGCCCAGGAATCTCTGCCGGATGCTTTCAGTGGTCTTTGCCTGCGGCGTTGCGGGGCGCTGGCCGGCCAGCAGCAGCGGAAGCAGTATCCAGGCAATACGGCGGGGGAAAAGGCGAATCATGTGCGGCTCCTCGGGTAGAAGTTCCAGGAAAGCAGCAGGGAGCATAGGACTGCGGGGGAGAAATAACAATGACGGCGCCCGCGCCGGCCGGCCGTGGCCGGCACGCCAAATCTCCCGCGCGAAGATCTGCTCCACCCGGCTACGGTTTCTCTCGGCCGGCGATCCACGTGGTCACTTCCTGGTCCAGGACGTCCAGCGGCAGCGCGCCATTCCCCAGGATCTCGTCGTGGAAGGCGCGGAGGTCGAACTTCCCGCCCAGCTTTTGCCGGGCCTGCTCGCGGAGTTTCAGGATCTCGAGCTGGCCGAGTTTGTAGGCCAGGGCTTGCGCCGGCCAGGAGATGTAGCGGTCCACTTCCGTCTGGACGTTGGGCTCGTCCATGGCGGTGTAGCGGTGGAAATATTCGACCATCTGGTCGCGCGACCAGTGCTTGGCGTGCACTCCGGTATCCACCACCAGGCGAATGGCGCGCCACATTTCGTTTTCCAGGCGGCCGTAATTGCTGTAGGGGTCCTGGTAACGGCCCACGTCCTTGCCCAGTTGCTCCGAATACAGCGCCCAGCCTTCCACGAACGCGGTGTAGCCGCCGTTGCGCCGGAAGGCCGGCAGATCCTGCAATTCCTGGGCGATGGAAATCTGCAGGTGATGTCCGGGAATGCCCTCGTGGTAGGCGATGGCCTCCACGTTCAGCAACAGGCGATGCTCCGGATCGTACTCATTCACGTTGATGTGGCCCGGACGGGAGCCGTCCGGCGCGCCTCCGGTGTAGTCCGCGGGCACGGAGTTCTTCGAGCGCGAGGTTTCCATGGGGATGACCTCGAGCTTGTTCTTCGGCAGCCGGCCGAAGAGCTTGGGCAGCTCCGGCTCCATCCCGTCCACGTATTTCTTGTAGAGCTCCAGCATTTGCTGCCCGGAGGTGCCGTAGAGACTTTTGTCATTCTTGATGTGCTCGTTGAGGCTGGCCACGTCCTTGAATCCCAACTGGCGGGCGATCGCCTGCATCTGGGAATCGATTTCCTCGATCTGCTTGAGCCCGATTTGATGGATGGCGTCGGGCGTCAGGTCTGTGGTGGTGATCTGGCGGATGGCAAACTGGTAGCGCGCCGCGCCATCGGGCAAAGCCCACAGGCCGGGCTCGGTGCGTCCCTTGGGCGCGTATTCGTCGCGCACAAAGCGGGTGTAGTTTACGTAGGCCGGCAGCACCGCGCCGCGGATGGCCGCCAGGCCCTCCTGGCGAAGCCGCTTCTGGTCCTCTTCGGAAAAGGTCTTGGGAAAATTCAGGAAAGGGCGCGCGAAGGGGGTCTTTTCCGGCTCCTGGGTGGCAATGCTGTTGGCCTGCTGCGCCACCTGTTCCAGCAGGTAGCGCGGCTGCATCAGCCCGTCGGCCATGCCCTTGCGCATCTGTATGATGGTCTGGTCGAACATTACCGGCATGGCCTTCATCCGCGCGATAAAGTCCTCGTAATCCTTCACCGTCTGGAACGAGAGCACGTTGGCCAGTCCCGCCAGGTTGGTATGGATGCCGCTGTACTGCGAGACTGGCATCTCCCAAGGCTTGAAGTGCGCCCCCTCCAGCCGCATCTTCAGATTGCGCACCATCAGCGTCTTGTTCAGCGCTTCCTGGGTTGGGAGTCCGGTGGTGTCCATGGCTTCGAAGCGCGAAAGGAATTTCTTCTCCTCCGCCAGGTCCCTATCAATGGCCTCCTGGGAGAGGTCCTCGAGCTTGTCGTTCCACCGCTTGTCGCCCAGCATGGAGGCGCGGACCGGATTGTTGCGCAGCGTGTATTCCCACTGCTCGGCGAGCAAATCGGTGAGCGCCTTGCGCCGCGCGGCGACATCCGATGTCTGGGTGAACGCGGCAGGGCCAATCCAGGTCAGGAGCAGCGCCAGCAAGAGCCATTGGATCCACGGAGCGGCCGGTTTTGCCGGACCGCGCCGTGCGCGGAAGTGATGTTTCATCGGGGTTCCCCTTGTACCTGTTGAAAGAGGCCGCATTCTAACCCCATTCCAGGGGGATGCCGAAGCCTCGCCTTCACGCGCGAAGGCGTGCCTGCGGACGCACTGGCGGAACGTACCGGACCGGAGCGGGCGATCGATCGCGAGACAGGGGAAAGGGGGGACCGGTGGCATGTATCAGAGACAACGATACTGCGGATGCGGCGGGTCGAATCGGAATATTTCCACTTGCGCTGCGGCGTGCCGCTAGTCTTCCTGCAAGCCACGCAGTAATTTGCGCAGTTTTTCACGGTCTTCCTGCCCCATGTGCACGAATTCGACTCCGGTTCCATTGGGCAGGATGCTGCGCACCACGGCCATGGCGCTGATGCTGCGCAGGCCGCTCTTGATTTCCATGGGGAAAGCGTCGCCCATCTGCAAGCCGCGATTGGATTCCAGGCAAGCCCCACCCAGGCTGATGGTGCGCACCGTGGCGGTCATGGGGCGTTTCCCCTCGATGCGCGCGCTGAGCGGTGAATCGAGCGGGAAGCGCGGATAGCGCCGCGGGCGCGCCGCCCCGGCCATGTTCGCCGCGGCTTCCAGTTGCTCCTGCAGGCGCGAGCGGGTCATGCGTCCCTCGATGGCTTCCAGCGCATCTTCGGCGGCGGTGCGCAAGCCCGCCGGCTCCGCATAGCTCAGGCCGTTGCGCGTGCGCAGGATGGCGCGCAGCAGCGGCGCCGCTTCCGCCGCGCGCAGCCGGCCCAATCCCTCGATGGCCTTGATGCGGATGAACACGTCTTTCAGCCGCTCGTTCTGCCCCGCGGCAATCTCAAACATTACCGGGACGGCCGCGGCATCGCCCTCCATGCTCAGCAAGTCCAGCATCATTGGAACCACGTAGAGGTGCGCGCGAGGCAGCGAGGCGAGCAGGGCCTCCGGCAGGCCGGAAACGCGCTGGCGCGCGAACTCCGAGATGGCCAGATCCTGCACGCTCCAATCCCAATTGGGCAGCGCTTCGGGAAGCAGTTCCACCAGGCGTTGCGGGCGCACCGCCGCCAGCAGCTTCACAGCGGCGGTGGCGCGGCCCAGGCGTTTCTCGTGTACGCGGCTGGCCAGCAACTCGATGGCCGGGTCGCCCAGGGCCTTCATCAGCCGCACCATCGCGGGCAGCGCGGCCAGGGGCGCGGCTTCGCCCTCCACGCCGCCTCCGGCCAGCACCGAGGTGAGCGCGTCCACCACCGGCTCCGGCTTGCGCCCCAGAATGCGCACCACGCCGGATTCCAGCGGCCGGTGCGCCAGCGCGCCCGACAGCAGCAATTCAAAGCGCTCACCCTCGCACAGGCGCCGCTCCAGCAGGCTCAAGTGCTCCAGCCCGCGCGGAGCCGTTTCCAGCGCTTTCAGCACAGATTCGAATTCCGCGAACCGTCCTTTGTGCAGCGCGGCATCGGCCATGCGCTCCACCACCACCACCAGAAGCGCGGCGATGGAAGGATTGCGCTCCAGCACCAGCGCCTCCAGCACGCGCTCGCCAAACTCCTCGGGAAGCTGCTCCGGCCAGTAGTGCAGCAGCATGTCTCCCAGGTCGGCGAGGCCGGCCACCACCGCTTTGCGGATTTCGCCCTCATTCGATTGCAGGCCCTTGCTGTACGCCAGCAGGGCCGAGCGCGCCTCGCGCAGCGCCGGCGTGGTGTCCGCGCAATTCAGCACCCCGTGCAGGATGGAAGGGGGAACGGACCAGGATTCGTCGGAGCGCAGCAGCTTGGAGATTTCCTCCGGCTCCAGCGCGCCCCAGAACTGGGATTCAAATTCAGCCGCGCCGCTATCCCCCGCGAGCCGCGCCAGGGGCGCGAGTACCTGTGGGTGGGCATTCTCCAGGTCCGCGATCTGCCGGCCCACGCGCGTGGCCAGTTTGCGTACCTCTGCCGGGCGCAGCCTCCCGCTCCGGAATTGCTCCACGGACTCGGAAAGGGCCATCTCTTCCGCCAGCCGCGCGAAGTAGCTTTCGTGCGTCTCGCCGGATTGCAGCGGGCTGCGATTCATCTCCCGCGAGAGCAGCAGCACGGAACTGCGGTCCGCGGAGGCAAACGCGCGCTCCATTTCCTGCGCGGCGATCACCGCGGAGTCCGGCGACGCCGCGCTTCCGCTGGGCAGCGTGCGCGCCAGCCCGTCCAGCAGCTTCAGCGCGGCTACGATTCGATCTTCGGCGGCCGCCTCCTGCGCGGGCTTTGCTTCCGTGGAGACCTGGCTGCGTTGCTGCAGCACGGCCGCCAGGATGCGCGGAAGCATTGGGTCCGGCCGCGCATCGGCCACCGGCTCATTCACCGCGATTCCGCTGATGCGGCGCTGCGCCAGGCGTTCCGCCCAGGGGGAACGCACCGCGCCGTGCGCAAAGGGTGTGTTGCCGGCCCCGGGCGGTACTGTGTCCACCAGTTCCAGAAAGGCGATCAGTTCGCCGGAATGCGTCCCGGGACGGAAGGTGAGCGCGGAGATTCCACGGCGGAGCAATTCGTCCGCAAAAGCGCGCAACTCGCCCCGCGGATCATCCAGCGCGCGGCCCCGGAAATACATCGCCCCGCTTTCCAGCCTCACGGCCACTGCGGACGCCGGGCCCACCGCCTCTTGCAGGCTGCGTTCGGCGGCAAACAGGCTCTCTTCCACCTTCGGATGGTCTTTCTGGTACATGCGCCGGTTGCGCGCCAGCAGATGCAGCGTGGCCAGAAAACGGCCGGTGGCGGCTTCCGGCGCGGGGGCGCCTCCGCGCTGGGGACGCGCCGAAGGCTGCGGAGCCTTGGAAGGGATGGGCGTCTTCATGGCCGTACCGATTCTGCGGAAGCCGGAGTCAGGGAAGCGGGCTGCGCTTCCGTAGCTTCAAAGTATGCCTTACCAGAACGGGAAGGTACACCCGTCCGGTGCGGAAATCTAGGAAGCTGCACGCCTGGTACCACCA
>DATIYQ010000171.1:0-7222 GCA_035517515.1 Binatia bacterium | reverse complement strand
TTTCCCGTGGGCTCGCCGTGGTAGTAGCCCTCTTTTGCCAGTGCCCCCTGAATCTCCCGGATGCGCTGCGGTTCGGGCGCCGCCGGACGGCGCGCGGCAGCAGTTTTCTTCTTCTTTTTGGGGCTGGAAGGCTGCGTGGGGCTGCTGGTCGAGCCGGGGACCGGCTTCGCGGACTGCGCGGCGCTTGCCGGTCCGGCCGGCCAAAGCACCAGCACCCCGCACAAAAAAAGTGCCGGGCCGCACCCGCCTGCGCGGGTACGACCCGGAATCTGAGTGTGCTGCCGGCAGTTGCTTTCCGTGGGACAGACCTTCCTGTCTGTCCCGCTGTGGAAATTCATGCGCCGGCTCATCAGGTCAATTGGACCCCGTGACCGGCGGTTATTTATCCGGCTGCGGAATGACGCCTGCGGGAAACACCGTCAGCGCGCCTCCGCTGCCCGGCCCGCCGCGGCGCACGCGGAAGATCACGTTATCGCCGGGCTTCAGCCGCGCGGTGAGCCGCTTCCAATCGCGTACGGACTGCACCGCCTGGTGGTTGACTTCCTGGATCACGTCGCCGCGGCCGAAGCCGATGTCTTCGCCGAAGCTGGCCGGGTCCACCTGAGAGACGATTACGCCGCTGGCCGAATCCAGGCCCAGCCGCTGTTGCAGTTCCGGTGTGATGTCTTCGACGTGCAGGCCGAAGTCGGTGGCTCCCGGCTCTTCCTGCTGGTTGTCATTTCCCTGTCCGGCTTGCTGCGGGAAGAGCTTGGCGCGGTCTGCCACGCCCACGGTGGTGTCGTGGCTCTGCTTGTCGCGGACGTAGGTAACCTGGACGCTTCCGCCAATGGGTGTGGCCACGATCGGGTTGACCAGGTCATTGCCGTTCATGACCGGCTTGCCGTTGACCGAAGTCACCACGTCGCCCACCTTTAGTCCCGCTTTATCCGCCGGGCTGCCCGGTTCGACGCGCTCGACCACGATGCCGTGGTCAACGCCCAGTTCCTTCAGCAGAACGGGATTATTGCTGCGTTCCTCGCCAAAGCTGATGCCGATGGAGCCGCGGGTGACCTTTCCGGTGGTCACCAGGTCGTTGTAGACCTTGATGGCCATGTTGGAAGGCAGGGCGAAGCCCACGCCCTCGTAGCCGCGGCTGGAGGTATAAATCGCGGTATTGATTCCGATGACTTCCCCGGCCAGGTTCACCAGCGGCCCGCCGGAGTTTCCGGGATTGATGGCCGCATCCGTCTGGATGAAGCGCTGGAACTGCTGCCCGGCGCTGATGTTGGCGCGGTCCTTGGCGCTGACGATTCCCGCAGTGACGGTGGCCTCCAGGCCAAACGGGCTGCCGAAGGCCAGCACCCAATCGCCCACTTGCACGCCATCGGAATTGCCCATGCGCGCCACGGGCAGGCGTTTGCTGGCTTCAATCTTGATCACCGCCAGGTCGGTTTCCTTGTCCGAGCCCACCACTTTCGCGGTGTAGATGGTCTGGTCGCCCGGCAGCTTCACCTGGATTTTCGTGGCCCCGTCAATCACGTGGTTGTTGGTGAGGATGAAGCCCTTCTCGTCCACGATGACGCCGGAGCCCAGGCTGCGCTCGGCCACCGGGCCCTGGTCCGGAAACTGGAAGAAGCGGTCGAAAAAGTCGCCGAAGGGATCATTGGGATCCTGCCGCTGCCGCTGGCGCTGCTGCGCCTTGCGCTCAATGACCTGGGTGGTGGCGATGTTCACCACCGCCGGCGAATCCTGCTTTACGATGGCCGCAAAACTACCCGAAAGCTGCACGGGATTGGGCACGGCCAGCGGTGTGGCGCTGCTCTGGTCGCGCATGGCGGCCACTCGCCCGCTTCCAATGCTCCCGATCATAATCCCCACGGCCAGGGTTGCCGCCACCAGCAGCGAAAACATGACTTTGCGCTGCCGGGCCCAGCCGAACATCTCGCCCATCTGCTTTCCCATGATTTCTCTCCTGCCTTCAGCCGCTCCTCAGTGTGGAAGCTGGAAGGCCCTTAGTATAGCACCCGGCCACTCCCCAACTCTTAGACGCCTGGCGGCGCCCCGCGTGAGCATAACCCCAATGGTTACGATGGCCGCCCCACGCTAGAAAAGAAGTACCACTTATTAGATGGCTCCGGGAGGCAAACCGTTCCGGAAGCAGCGCCGGCATTTTTGCCGGCGCGCCGCAAACGGGGCCGGAGCGAGGGCTGCTGCATCGTTTTCGCAGCGCGGGGCGGCCGCTTCTTCCGCTATTCGCAGCGCAGGGCTTCGGTGGGATCAATCCGCGCGGCACGGCGCGCCGGAATCCAGCAGGCCAGCAGCATGACCAGCAGGAGCAGAAGGACGATGGCGGTCAAATTCCACGGATCCGCCGGGGCGATTCCTTCCAGCCGGCCGCGGATGAGACGGGTGAAGCCGAGCGCCGCCGGGAGGCCCAGGAGAAGTCCGGCCAGCGCCAAGAACAGCCCTTGCCGGATCACCAGCGCGGCCACGCGGCGCGGGTTGGCCCCCAGGGCCATGCGAATTCCCAGTTCGTGAGTCCGCTCG
The DNA here is from genome assembly GCA_035517515.1 of Binatia bacterium. GTDB lineage: Bacteria > Acidobacteriota > Terriglobia > Acidiferrales > UBA7541 > JOPF136. Next base: position 4,696 of record DATIYQ010000171.1, on the reverse strand, counting down.
ACCACCGATTGCGCGATGATGGCATACAAGCCGACGGCGGCGAGCAACAGAGCCATCAGGCTGAAGGCGGCGATCCAGCCGGCCGCCATGCGCTGCCGCCACAAGGTATCGGCGGAATGCTCCGGTCCAGTTTGTGGGGCGTAGACGGCCACGGTTTTGTCCGTGGCCGCCACCGCGCGCTGAATCTGGGCGATTCCCGCGGCGGGGTCCGCAGCCGTGCGCACCACCACGCGCGCGGCGGCGGTGTATTCCTGGGAGGCGGGAACGTAGAGCAGCAGCGGAGCTGTGCGGGTGAGGGCGATATGTTTCACGTCCGCAGCCACCCCAATCACTTCAAACGGTGGCCGTGGCGGCCCCTGCCAGCGCGGGTAGGCAATCTGTTTGCCGATGGGATCCTCACCCGGCCACATGCGCCGCGCCAGATTTTGGCTGACAATCACAACGCCCGGCCCGCCGGCGCGATCCGTGGCGGTAAAGTCCCGCCCCTCGAGAATGGAGATGCCCAGGGTGCGGAAATAGTCCGGAGAGACCTGGTTGATGTTGACGCGGGTGCCGAGTTCGAACTCGCGGCCCTGCAGGACTTCCTGAGTCGGCTCCTCCCCGGGGTGAAAAATAGAGACGGCCCCGGGCCACTCCGTGGGCGGCACGGAGGTGGCAATGCCGGCCGCCAATACGCCGGGCGTTCCCCGCAGGCGGTCCAGCAACTGAGCGTAAAACGCCTGGCCCTGAGCCTCGGAATACCGCTGGAGACTCAAATCCACGGTGGCCATGGCAATGTGCGAAGCATCGAAACCAGGATTCGCGGAGACCAGGCGGTACAGACTGCCGAGCAAAAGACCGGCGGCGCCGAGCAAGACCAGCGACAGAGCGACCTGGCCGGCCACGAGAACGGAACGCAGCCGCATTCCACGAATGCCGGAGCCGGGGAGGCCGCTTTTGAGCGCGCTGGTCAAATCCACCTTCAGGGATTGCAGCATGGGGGCCAGAGCCACCAGCAGGCCGGTGAAGGCGGTGGCCAGAATGGTGAAGGTGAGCACCGTCGCGTCCACATGGGCGCCGGCGGAGCGGATCACGGACGGCGCCGCGCCCTGGTTGGCGGTGAGGATTGCCTGGGTGGCCCAGGCGGCCAGGAGCACGCCCAACGCAGCGGCGACCAGAGCGAGCAGCACTCCTTCGCCGAGCAGGTGGGTGAGGATGCGTCCGCGGGTCGCGCCGAGCGCCAGCCGGATGGCCATCTCCCGCGTGCGTCCCATAGCGCGCAACAGCAGCATGCCGGCGGCGTTGGCGCACGCGGTAAACAGCAGCAAGGCCACCGCGCCGGAAAGCAGCGCGAGCAATCCGCCCACTTCGGCGCGGTCGTCTGGATCCATGCCCACGCCCGCGGAGAGGCCGGCGGTTCGCTTGCCGTTGGTGACCGGATAGGCAAGCGCCAACTGCGCGGCAATGGTCCTGATTTCGGCATCCGCCGATTGGAGTCCGACGCCGGGTTTCAAACGGCCGAAGAGTTGCAGCCAGCCGGCGGCGCGATTCTCCAGCACGCCGCGCGACATACGGGGCATCAGGCGCGGCTGGTTGTGCAACGGCACCCAGAGGTCCAGGGGAAGCGCGAGCATGGTGCCGCGGAATCCCGGTTCGGCCACGCCGACAATGGTGAAGGGATCGCCGTTCAACTCGATGCGCGCGCCAATGGCGCCGGGGCTGGCGCCGAATTTGCGGTTCCACAGGCCGTAGCTGATGACCACGCCGGAGTCGTCGTCCTGCAACAACAACCGGCCGGCCGCCGGGCGGACACCCAGCACGCTGAAGTAATTTCCCGTTACCAGGTCGCCGATCATCCGCTCCGCGCCGCCATAGGTAAAACTGATCGCCGCGGGACAGTGTGCCGCGAGGGCGAGGAACGATTGGCTGCGATCGCGGTAATCGCGGTAATCGGGATAGCTCAGTCCGTCGAAGAGCTGTCCATCCTGGAAGCGATAAAGGGAAACCAGGCGGCCGGGCTCGGCGACACCGGGAAGCGGCCGCAGGAAAATGGCGTTGATCACGCTGAACACCGCGGTGTTGGAGGCGATGCCCAGTGCCAGCGTGAGGACGATAGCCGAAGTGAAGCCGGGTTTCCGCGCGCAGGTCCGCAGGGTGTAACCCAGGTCGCGCCATAAATGCTCCATCCTTGCAGGCCTCCCTGGTATTCAGACGGAGAAATGGGCCAGGGTGTTAACGCGGATTTCTGACCCGAACCCAGCGCGGCGCGTTCCGAGGTTCGGGAGGCTCTCCGAGCGTAGGGCAGAGCACGCCGTGCCCTTACGGGCTGATTCGGCGGCAGCGGTTTGGCGGCTGCGGCCAGACTTGCTACAATCCCGCCCTGCAATGGCGCCGCGCACGCTCTACCAGAAAATCTGGGACTCTCATCTGGTGTACGAAGCCCCCGGGCAGCCCGCGCTGCTTTATATTGACCGCCATCTGATCCACGAAGGCACTTCGCCGCAGGCGTTTTCCGGGCTGAAGGCGGCGGGGCGGAAAGTGCGCCGGCCGGACCTGACCTTCGCGGTGATGGACCATTCCGTTCCCACGCAGCACCGCGAACTGCCCATCCTGGACGTCAACGCCGCCGCGCAATTCGACTCGCTGGCGCGCAACTGCCGCGAGACCGGCGTGCACCTGTTCGACATGAACAGCCGCAACCAGGGCATCGTGCACGTGATCGGGCCGGAGCTGGGCATCACCCAGCCGGGGCAAACCGTGGTGTGCGGGGATAGCCACACCTCGACGCACGGGGCCTTCGGCGCGCTGGCCTTCGGCATCGGCACCAGCGAAGTGGAACACGTGCTGGCCACGCAGTGCCTGCAGCAATTCCGCTCGAAGACCATGCTGCTGCGCGTGAACGGACGCACCGCCGCCGGCGTGCTGGCCAAAGACATCATCCTGTACATCATCGGGAAAATCGGGATCGCCGGGGGCACCGGGTGCGTCTTTGAATATTCCGGCGAGGCCATCCGGGCGCTCTCGATGGAAGGACGCATGACGCTGTGCAACATGTCCATCGAAGGCGGGGCGCGCGCGGGAATGGTGGCGCCGGATGCGACCACGGTGGCGTACATCGAAGGCCGTCCCTATGCGCCGCGCGGACGCGATTTTCAGGCGGCCGCGGACGCCTGGCTGAAGCTGGCTTCCGATCCCGGGGCCCAGTACGACCGCGTGGTGGACTTCGACGCCGCGGAGATCGCCCCGCAGGTGAGTTGGGGCACCAATCCCGGCATGGTCACCAGCGTCACCGGGCGCGTGCCGGATCCCGCGTCTTTTCCGGACGCAAACGACCAGAAAGCCGCGGAAATGGCGCTTGGCTACATGGGACTGAAGCCGGGCACGGCCATCGAAGAGATTCCGCTGGACCGTGTGTTCATCGGTTCCTGCACCAACTCGCGCCTGGAAGACCTGCGCCTGGCGGCGCGCGTGGTGGCTGGAAAGCACGTGGCCCCGGCGCTGAAACAGGCGCTGGTGGTGCCCGGCTCGCGGGTAGTGAAAGCGCAGGCCGAGGCCGAGGGGCTGGACCGCATCTTTCTGGACGCCGGCTTCGAATGGCGCGATGCCGGGTGCAGCATGTGCATCGGGATGAACGACGATCGGCTGCCCGCGGGGGAGCGCTGCGCCAGCACCTCGAACCGCAATTTCGAGGGCCGGCAGGGCAAAGGCGGGCGCACGCACCTGGTGAGCCCGATCATGGCCGCGGCCGCCGCACTCGCCGGGCACTTTGTGGATGTGCGCAAGCTGTAACCGCAAAACGCAAAGGCAAACGCGGAATTCGCAGGGAAACGCATAGGGAACCCGGATGCATCCTTTTCGCAAACACACCGGACTGGTGGTTCCGCTGGACCGCATCAACGTGGACACGGACCAGATGGTGCCCAAACAATTTCTCACCTGGGTGACGCGCGAGGGCTACGGCCGGGTGCTGTTTTACGACTGGCGATATCTGGAGGGCGAGCGGCCCAATCCCGCGTTTGTGATGAATGCGCCGCGGTATCAGGGCGCGAGTATTCTGCTGGCGCGGGCGAATTTCGGTTGCGGTTCAAGCCGCGAGCATGCCCCCTGGGCGCTGCTCGACTACGGCATCCGCTCGGTGATTGCGCCCAGTTTTGCGGACATTTTTTACAACAACTGCTTCAAGAACGGCATTCTGCCGGTGACGCTTTCCGAAGTCCAGGTGGACGAGCTCTTCCGCCGCACCGAGGGGCAGAGCGGGTATCAATTGAGCGTGGACCTGGAGGAGCAGACGGTGCGCGACGCCTCCGGCCTGCTGCTGCGCTTCGAGCTGGATCCCTTCCGGCGCGACCTGCTGCTGAAAGGCCTCGATGACATCGGGCTATCGCTGCTGCACGAAAAGGAAATCGCGGAGTACGAGGCGCGCATGCATCCGGCGGCGCAGGTGAGTGATCCGGCGGCGGTTGACTTGCAGGTCTAGCCGGGCGGTCTCTGCCCTGGATTTCTCCTCCGGTTCTTCCGCTCGGTACGGCGCGTCGCTGCGACCCTTCGGTTCCGTCCTTTTCTCTTTCTTCTTCCCTACACTCCGCCGCGCAGATCGTATTCCGCAGCGTCGGCCGCCACCGCCTCGGTTTCCGTGGCCCGGCTGCGGGAGAGGCTGGCAGTGAGCACGCCCACAAAAATGCACGCGGCCCCCGCCGCTTCCCTGCCCCCCATGCGC
>DATIYQ010000170.1:0-2130 GCA_035517515.1 Binatia bacterium | reverse complement strand
AACTGCCACATCCACACCGGCAGCGTGCTCACCAACATGATGCTGGCCGATGGCGTGACCGTGCGCGAGCACTGCGTGATGATAGACAGCCGCATCCGCGAGGGCGCGGTGGTGGGACCTTTTTCCAGATTACGGCCCGGTGCGGACATCGGCCCAAATGCGCAGGTTGGAAATTTTGTGGAAGTAAAGAAGAGCCGGCTGGCCGCGGGCGCGAAGGCGCAGCACCTCAGCTATCTGGGCGACGCCTTGATCGGTGCGGGGACCAACATCGGCGCGGGCACCATTACCTGCAACTACGACGGGGTGAAGAAGAATCGCACGGTGATCGGCGCGCAGGTGTTTATTGGCAGCAATACCGCGCTGGTGGCTCCGGTGCGCGTGGGGGACCGCGCGTACGTGGCGGCGGGCTCCACGATCACGGAAAACGTTCCCGCGGATGCGCTGGGCATCGCGCGCGGCAAGCAGGCGAATAAACCGGGCTGGGCGGCGGCGCGGCGGCGCGAGATGACCCCGAAGAGCGGCACAAACAGGAAAAGAGTCTCTCGCAAAGGCGCAAAGGGGATGGCCAGGCGCAAAGGCTGACCAGCTGCCGGCCGTGGTAGAATTGCAAAGGGAGAAACCCGCGATGAAATTCGGCGTGGTGGTGTTTCCGGGCTCGAACTGCGACCACGATGCGCATCATGCGATGGGCGCGGTGCTGGGCCAGCCGGTGGATTTCATCTGGCACCAGTCGGAGGAGGTCGCGGGTTTTGACGCCATCCTGCTGCCGGGGGGATTCGCTTACGGGGATTACCTGCGCACGGGAGCGATTGCGCGGTTCTCTCCGGTGATGCGCGCGGTGACGAAATTCGCGAAGTCCGGCGGCCTGGTGCTGGGCATGTGCAACGGGTTCCAGGTGCTGCTGGAGAGCGGGCTGCTGCCGGGCGCGGTGCTGCGCAACGCGGGGCTGCGGTTTGTGTGCGAGCAGGTGTACATCCGGGTGGAGCGCGCGGACACGCCGTTTACGTGCGCGGGGCGGGCGGGGCAGGTGCTGAAAATCCCGATCGCGCATTCCGACGGAAATTATTTCTGTGAAGAGGCCACGCTGCGGGAGCTGGAGCGCAACGGGCAGATTTTATTCCGCTACGTGGCTCCGGACGGGCACGAGGCAGCAGAGTGGAATCCGAACGGGGCGCTGGCCAACATCGCCGGGGTGATCAACCGCGAAGGCAACGTGGCGGGGCTGATGCCGCATCCGGAGCGCGCGGCGGAAGCGTCGCTGGGCTCGGCAGACGGCCTGGTGATTCTCCGCTCGATGGTCGAGACGCTGACGCGGCGCGAACTTTCTCCGGCGGGGACGACGATTGCCGAGCGCGTTCCGGCATGACGGAGCGATGCAGCCCGCCTCTTCAGAGGCGGGGCCTTTCTTTCCCCAGACCCTTGGAAGGGACCATCGAAAATGCCCCGGGTCTGAAGACCCGGGCTACAATCCCGCGACGATATGATTGACACTGAAATCAAAGTGACGCCGGAAATTGCCGCGGAGCACGGGCTGACCGCGGAGGAATACGCGCGGGTGCAGAAGATTCTGGGCCGCGAGCCGAACATCACCGAGCTGGGGATTTTCTCCGTGATGTGGAGCGAGCACTGCTCCTATAAATCCAGCAAGGTGCATCTGAAGCGCCTGCCGACCAAGGGCCGGCAGGTGGTGCAGGGCCCGGGAGAAAACGCCGGGGTGGTGGACATCGGCGGCGGCTGGGTGGCGGCGTTCAAAATCGAATCGCACAATCATCCCAGTTTTGTCGAGCCGTTCCAGGGCGCAGCCACGGGAGTGGGCGGAATCCTGCGGGACATATTCACCATGGGAGCGCGGCCGATTGCGGTGCTCGATTCGCTGCGTTTCGGACCAGTCTGCGCGGGCGCGGGCGCGACGGCGGAGGAAGTGGCGCGCAACCGGCGCATTGTGGATGGGGTGGTGCGCGGCATCGGGTTCTACGGCAACTGCTTCGGGGTGCCCAACCTGGGCGGGGAGGTGGCGTTTGAGCCGTGCTACTCCGCCAACCCGCTGGTGAATGCGATGGCCCTGGGAGTGGCGCGGCGCGAGGAACTGTTCTTTGCGCGGGCGCGGGGCGAAGGCAATCCGGTGATTTA
>DATIYQ010000169.1:0-23494 GCA_035517515.1 Binatia bacterium | reverse complement strand
TGGCTCTTCCTGGCAGTCATTGTCACCACGCTGGACCTCGCGCCGACTCTGGGCCCGCGCGATTCGCCCCAGCCGGATCTCTGCGGCCAGTGCTCGCTCTGCATTGACGCCTGTCCCACCGGCGCGCTCATCGCTCCCTATCAGATGGACGCGCGCCGCTGCATCTCCTATTTGACCATCGAGCACCGCGGCGCCGTGCCCGAAGACCTGCGCCCCGCAGTGGGTGCTCACGTGTTTGGTTGCGACATCTGCCAGGACGTGTGTCCGTTCAATCGCAAAGCCCCCATCACCGGGATGGCGGAGTTCGCCCCGCGGGCTCTGGCCGATTTTCGAGCGTCGAAATTCGAGCCTCGCAGTTCCGACCCGCAAACCGGGGCGCCGCAGGCGCCCTTGGAAGCTTTCCGCGAGCCAACCGATCTGTTCGCGCCGCCGCTGGAATGGCTTGCTTCGCTCAACGAAGAGGAATATCGGGAGATATTTCGCGGCAGCGCCGTAAAGCGTGCCAAAGTTCAGGGATTGGTGCGCAATGCCTGCGTGGCGCTGGGCAACACCGCGGGTAAACTTGCACCCGCGGACCGCGCGCGTGTTTTGGCGCTGCTCCAGCGCCTTTCCACCTCCACGGACCCGGTGATCGCAGAACATGCCGCTTGGGCCCTGGCCCGCTTCAAGCTGGAATAAGCAGGTCCTTTGCAGCACGAAGGAATCGGCTGTGCGCCGCAGACCGCACGGTCCGTCATCCCGCGCCCGCGGCTTGGGCGGGTGCGGACTCTGTTTTTGACCGTTTCTTTTTCAGAGCAGACGCTCCGCGCTACGGTTTCGGCCCGCGCGTGTACACCAACTCCAGCGCCTCCTGCCAGGGGTCGCTTTCCGAAACCCGGAAAAACGCCTTGAACCGGAACGAGTCGTCACCCAGCCGCGTGTAGTGCGCCTTCAGGAAGTGCGCGGTTCCATCGGGGTGGCTCACGTGGACGGTCTGGTCCATCTCGCGCCCGTTCACCGTTAACTCCCCCTCCGCCACTTCTCCCTTCCGGTTTACCTGCCACAGCACCAGTTTCCCTTTTCCCGGATGCCACACGTACATTCCGTCGTATTGCGGCGTTTCCCTCCCGGCGGAGAAAAAGTTCACATCGAAGAGAATGGCTTTGTTCGTGGGCGCCCAGCGGCAGTGCAGGCGCACGGTCAGCGGCGGGCCGTTGGAAGCCGGTTCCTCCGCGGTCCACGTTCCCCCCGCGAGCCACCCCAACTGATCCAGCGGGTTGGGGGCCGGCGGTGGCTGCTGCGCCGCTGCAACCCCAGCGGCCAGCGAACAGCTCACCGCGAGCATCCACAGGGCCCTCAAAACACTGAGCCGAAGTCTGCGTTCCATAGGTGGCCTCCGCCGGGCGCGATCCCCGCTCCCGCATCATTCTATATACCGATGCGTGGCCCGCCTCTGGATTTTTCGCCCGGTCCTGCTAGTGTTTCTCTGCGGCCTGGTGCGCCGGGCCGGCTCGCCGCCCGGGAAGAAAAACATGCGCGGAAAGCAGTTGATTCTTGCGGGTGCTGCACTCGCGGTGCTCGCGGGTGTGGCCTGGTACATCGCCTCGCGCCGGGCCGCGGCCCCGCCTGCTGCGCCCGTGATGCAGGCGATCGCTCCCGCGCCTGCCGCCGGGACGCCCTCCATTCCCGAGCAGGCGGATGGCATCGTCGCCAACTTCCGCAAGATTATCGTCCTCACCGAAAACGACGATGCGCTGGACGAAGCCCTGCGTGGCCGCGTGCTCACCGTCGGGCGCATGCTCTTCCAGCAGAACGTGGTCCGGATCGAGGTGCTCAGCGGAATTCTGACCGCGGAGCTTTCCGGCACCGCTTTTCCGCTCACCGATCAGTTCCTCACTCTGGTGGAAACGGCCCCCGATTTCCACGATGCGGACAAACTGGCCTTCCGCAACGTGTTTGACGATCTGGCCGCGGAGATTCCCCGGCATCCCGGAGCCGCTGGCCTGGGCAAACGCGTGACCGACGACGTCTCGGCACTGCGCCAGATCCAGGCCATGTACGAGAAGGAGATTCAGCTTGCCTTCCGCCAGTTCGAGCCCCGCGGCATGGCCGTGCGCCGCGAGGCCTGGGAGCGCTACCTGGCCTATTTGAACCAGAAATACCAGCGTGACCAGATCCTGAAGGACTACGAGCCGGCCCTTCCGGGCCCGGATTCGCGCGGCACCGGAAAAAAAAAGAAAAACGCCGGTGAAATTCAGGGGCCGGAGCTGCCTCCCAAAACCCTGCTGCTTACTTTTGACGACGGTCCCCACCCGCGTTACACCGACCAGATCCTGGACATCCTGAAAAAATACAAGCTCGAAGCGGTGTTCTTTGAGGTCGGCCGAAACCTGGGTTCCTTCGGAAAAGACGGCAAGATTCTGCTGACCAAAGCCTCCGCCGCAAGCTATCACGCCCTGGAGGCCGGCTCGACGCTCGCCAATCACAGTTACAGCCACGCCCTGCTCACCAAGCTGGACGAAACGCAATTCCAGCAGGAAATCACCAGCACCGACCGCCTGCTTCAATACGTCGAGAAGGCCGATCCCGTGCTCTTCCGTCCGCCCTATGGCGCCACCAACGATAAAATTCTTGAGTACATCGCCGCGCAGAAAATGAAAGTGATGCTCTGGAACATCGATTCGCTGGACTGGGCCGATCCCATCCCCAAATCCATCACCCAGCGCCTGCTTTCCCGCCTGGCCGCCGTGGGCCGCGGCATCGTCCTGTTCCACGATATCCATCCCCGCGCGGCCGAGGTGCTGCCTTCCTTTATCGAGACCGTCGAGGCGGCGGGTTTTCACTTTACCGAATGGAAGGGCAACGATTTCTCCCCGGAGACCGCCGCGGCTATGTCCGCGCAGGCGGCCGCGGGCGCTGCGGCCGCCACAGGCTCGTTCGAATCGCCGTACCGCGAGAGCTGGGCCGCGGTCATCGGAATCGACGATTACCAGAGTTGGCCGAAATTGCGCTATGCCGTGCGCGACGCCCAGGCGGTGCGCGATGTGCTCATCCAGAAGTACCACTTCAAGCCTGAAAACGTGTTCACCCTGTTCGACAAGGAGGCCACGCGCGAGAGCATTCTTTCCCTGCTCGGAGACAAGCTGGCCAATACCGGCATGGTGAAGCGCGACGACCGTGTGTTCGTGTTCTTCGCCGGGCACGGCGCCACGCGCAAGCTCGCCTCCGGCCGCGATCTGGGCTACATCATCCCGGTGGATGGGGGCGTCTCGGACTACCAGGGCCAGGCCATCTCCATGTCCAATTTTCAGGACATTTCCGAAGCCATCCCGGCTAAGCACCTGCTTTTCATCATGGATTCCTGCTATAGCGGGCTGGCGCTCACCCGGGGCAGCTCCGGGATGCCCGGCTCGCAAAATTATCTGCAAGAGATTGCCAGGCGAGAGGCTCGGCAGATGTTTACCGCGGGCGGCGCGGATGAGGAAGTGGCCGACAACGGACCCAACGGCCACTCCATTTTCACCTGGACACTGCTCCAGGCCCTCGATGGCCGCGCCGACCTGAATGGCGACGGGGTCATTACCGGCACGGAGCTGGCCGCCTACGTCATCCCCGCCGTATCGTCTCTTTCCCATCAAACCCCGGTCTTCGGAAATCTGGTGGGCAGTGAAGGAGGCGACTTCATCTTCGACCTGAAGCACGAGTCCGAGTTCCTCAGCTCGGCATCACCGCAGCTCGGTGAGGAGGCAATCAAAGTGAATGCCGAGCTGGAGGGCATGCGCGCGCAGATCCTGGCGGCCACCAAACAGAACGAAGAGTTGAAGAAGCAACTGGCCGCGGCCCAGGCTCTGCTCAACAAACAGAACAAGCAACCCGGCCACGCGCCACCGGCCGTCGATAGCGCCGCGGGCCTGAACGATCAAGGCGTGCGCCTCTATAAGGAGAAGAAGTATGCGGACGCCGCCGGAAAATTCGCAGCCGCGGCGAAGCTGGATCCCAAGAGCGCGCTCTTCGCCAATAATGCCGGCTACGCGCTCTTTCGCCAGGGAAGTTACGACGAAGCGGTCGAGTGGCTGGAGAAAGCCATCAGTCTCGATCCCAATCGCGGCATCGCTTACATCAACCTGGGCGATGCCTACGAAGCTCAGCACAAAGTGCCCCAGGCTAGGCAGGCGTTCCAGAAATATCTGGAGCTTTCGCCCAACGGCAAATCGGCCGCCTACGCGAAGGAGCGCCTGAAAGCCCTCGAGCAATAGAATCGGCTTCGTTCGCCGCCCCTCGAACCTCCAGTTTCACTGAGAACGCGGCAGGGGCCTTTCTGGCCCCTGCCGTTCCGTCTTTCAACCAGAGTGTTCGGTTCTCCGGGCCGGGGCCGGTGCTTTCGATCCCCGGATTTTGTGCCCCGCACCGCGTTTCGGCTAGCGCGTGACCAACGCTTCCAGGAAGTGCACGTAGGCCTGCAGGAGGTCCGCCTCCAGGATCAAAGCCTGCGCCTCGAACGGCCGGATCGCCTTTCCGTTGAATTCCGCGTTTTCCAGCAGGCTGAGCATTTGTCCCGCCAGTTTGTCGCGGACACTGGTGATGTTGCTGATCTCGCCTTCAAGGAAGTTGTATGTTGCGTCGTTGGTGTCATCACCGTTCAACGCCACGGTCGAGATTTTCAGGCCGTCTTTGCAGAGCGGCCCGAGGGGAGCGTTAATTCTTTTGAACGCCGCGGCGAGCGCCAGGAAATCAGCGGAATTCCTGCTGACGCCGGACGGCAACGCCCAGGGTTGCATGATTTCGGCCAGAACGCGTCCCTCGTGCTGGTAATCGTCCTGCAAGCCCAGCAGGGCGAGCATCGTCGGCCGATAGTCCGTTTCGTCGGCAAACGTCTGGCTGTCAAAGACCCGGCTTCGTACGCCGGGACCCACAAACCCCACCCACGTCGTGGTGATTTCCGGCTGGATTCCGCCGTGGTTGTAGGCGAACGCCGGTGATTCCACCACCGCCGGGGAACCCGTGGTCTGGAAGTAGTAATCGGGGTTGCCGAACATCACGAAGGATGGGGTCCGCTGCGGGTCGGCCGTGATCATGTGCAGCAGCTTCATCCCCACGGGGTCGGCCATGGCCACGGTCAGGTTGTCCGTATTGCCCGTGATCGGGCTCACCGCGGTCAATTTTCCGGTGGCCCGTTCAAACTCCCGTGTGATGTCCGCGTTCGGCGCGGGATTGCCTGCGATGTAAAACGTGGGCGCCATGTCGAAGTGCAGGTCGAAGAAGGTGCTCGCCAGGTTCGGATCGATCGCGTTGAGCAGCGTCGTAGTGTTCACATCAACCTCGCCGAGCTTCGCGTAGGAGCACGTGACGTTGACTCCGTCGCAATCCGCCGGGGTGGGTGGGCCGCCTGCAAAGTGATCCTGCTCCTCGGTGGTGATCAGGAAGAGAGTATTGGTCTGGTTGATTCCGTCTGCAGCCAGCCGCGCAAAGAAATTGCCGAACGCCGTATCGTAGGCTTTCAGTTGCGCCTCGTAGCACGTGCTGCCCGGGCCGAGAGCGCCGGACTCCGGGTCCGTCTTGCACTCCGCGGGACCATAGGGGTCGGCGGAACTTCCGGTTTCATGATTGTCGTGCGCGTCCGCGATGTAGGAATAAACCACGGGAACTTTGTGTTCCAGCATGGACGCGACATACGCGAGGGTCTGGGAAGCGGAAATTGACCCGAAGCCCGGGAACCCCTGATTCGAGTGATTGTCGGTCACCGGGTTGCCATCCAGATCCATCAGCGGCCCCCCGGGGCTGATCAACGGGGCCACGAGTTTGTGGCCATAGAGGGCGTTGAAGCCCGTGTAGCCCCCGGGTTCATCCGGAAGCACATCGGGTACGCCCTGGTTCGCGCTGGAGCAGACGGTGTTGCCGGCCGCGCAGTGAATGGCAATGCCTTCGTAGTCCGCGACCGCTTTATTGAAGTTCGATTTCGCCTCCATCTGTGCGTCCGCCAGCAGTCCCGGGTCACCGGCAAACGCCGTGGCCACGTCGCTGCTGACGTTTTCAAGTTCCATGTTGGCGATGGACACCGCCCCGAAATTGCAGCCGGCGCGCGTATATGCCACCCAAGGCGCAGGGGCATTCTTGCCGTCGGCGGCAATCATGATCGGGTCGGGATCGGTCGGGGGCGTCGCCAGGCTCACTGGGTCGGTCCAGTACGTGAACGTGCTGTCGAAGAGGTCGGGCTTCGTGCTGGTTCCCGGCAGCGGGAAGAACCCGAAGCTGTTGCCCACCGAACCGCCGTGCCGGTCGCCATACACGCCCGTCAGGGACGTGATGATGTCGTCCGACGTGTGTGAAATCAGCGGTGTATGGCTGTTGGTCAGAAAGGCTCCATTGCCAGTCAGGAAGTTCAGCAGGTGCGGCATCTGCTCGAGATCGGAAGGAACATTGGGATTGTCCCGCTCGAAATGCACGTTATCGAACTGGATGTAAACGACGTGTTTGATCTGGTGGTGGAGCGGGTCGAGATTGCAGCCGTTCGTGGTAGGCGTCGGAGTCGGCGGCAGCGGTGCGGCTTCTACCGCGGCCGGAGAAAATATCGGACCGGCGGGAGCGAGCGCGAACGCGGCGGCTACAACCACCGCCAGCATCTTCCGCAGCGGCGCGATGGGTGATTCGAGTGCGTGCTGACTTTCAGTTTTGCTCATATTTGCCCGGACCTCCTTGGATCGGCCGCAGCGATTTTTAGCCGCCTCTCTTCAGTCCGGAGTTACGGCGGAGCAAAATATTGATGAAGGGCATGTTTGCGCCCTGTAACACACGGCCGGAAATGCTCGCGGACTCTGTGGATGGCTTGCCTCGGAAAGTTCACGCGGGCGTGACCGCGCGTTAACCGGGGACACAAGGTGGGACGGGACCGGCATTCGCTCGCCTGTGTTACAGTCCCGCCCCGTAGGGGTCAAACCGATGACAAAGATGTGGACACTCCTTGGAGTGCTGCTAATCCCTCTGCTCGCTGCGCCCGCCCCCGCCCAGCAACCGCCGATGCCCGCGCCGCACGAGGGCGATTACATCGCCCGCGACTTTCACTTCCGATCCGGTGAAACGTTGGCGGAGCTTCGCCTGCACTACCGGACCCTGGGCACCCCGGCGCGGGACGCCCAGGGACGCGTGACCAACGCCGTGCTCATCCTCCACGGCACCGGAGGCACCGGCCGAACCTTCCTCCAGCCGCAGTTCGCCGGCGTACTCTTCGGCCCCGGCCAGCTTCTCGACACCACCCGCTATTTCGTGATTCTCCCGGACGGCATCGGCCACGGCGGCTCGTCGAAACCCAGCAACGGTATGCGCGCCCATTTCCCGCAGTATGACTACGACGATATGGTCGCGGCGCAGCATGAACTCCTCGAGAAGGGACTGGGCGTGAACCACCTGCGCCTGGTGATGGGCACCTCGATGGGCTGCATGCACTCCTGGGTTTGGATGGAGACCTATGCGGATTTCATGGACGCGGCCATGCCCCTGGCCTGTCTGCCGGTGCAGATTGCCGGACGCAACCGCGTCTGGCGCAAGATGGTGATGGATGGCATTCGCCAGGACCCGGAGTGGAAAAATGGCGACTACACGATCGAGCCCCGCGCGGGAATCGAAATCGCGCTGGATTTTCTGCTGATCGCCGGCAGCGCGCCGCTTCCGATGCAACTCTCCCTCTCCACCCGCGACAAGGCGGATCAATATCTGGCCGAGTTCATGGCCTCGCGCACCCCGGGACTGGACGCCAACGATTTTCTCTACGCCGTCAACGCATCGCGCAACTACGATCCCTCACCCCGCCTGGAGGAAATCACCGTTCCGGTCATGTTTGTAAATTCCGGGGATGACTTCATCAATCCGCCGGAGTTGGGAATCGCGGAGAGGGAAATCAAGCGCGTGAAAAACGGACGTTTTGTGCTGATCCCCGCATCCGCGGAAACCCACGGCCACGGCACGCACACCTGGCCGGCGCTGTGGCAGCAGTACTTGAAAGAACTCCTCGAAAAGTCGCGGCACTGATCGCGCGGCGCGTTCCCAGGGTTGGTGCTCTTGCCGGGCGATTCGAGTGCCTCCGGGCCGGCGTGGGACGCCGGCGCTGCCCAGATCGAGGATCATTTCTGCGTGGTGGTGGAATTCTGCAGGCGGAACTGCAGCGTTATATCTTCTTCCCATTCCACCGGCTGGCCTCCCAGCAAGGTGGGCTCGTAACGCCAGCCGCGGATCATGGCCAGTGAGGGCGCCGCGAGCGTCGCGGGGCCTTTCAGAATCTCCGCGCTGATTACCGTCCCATCCCGGCCGATCAGCGCCCGCACGCTGACCGCCCCCTCGGTCCGTTCCCGCAAAGCTTCTTGCGGATACGCCGGCGGATCCCCCGCAAGCAGCTCACCCATTTGCAGGCCTTCTCCCCGGGGCGGATTCATGAACTGCAACTCGGATGGCAGGTGAATCGTTCGGAGGCGCGAATGGACCACCACCGTCCCGGTGACTCCTTCCGCGATGGGGGCGGAAACCGCGGGTTGTGCCGCGGCTGGCGTGAGGGTTGCAGCGGGCAATTCCAGTTGCGCAGCAAGAGCAGATGCCGGCGCTGGTGATGAATCGGACCGTGCATCAGGGCGCGTGAAAGGAACGCTGGCCTCGCCGCGAGCCGCGGAGGGGCCAGCGCTCCTGGATGTGTCCTGGCTCCGCCGCGCGACGCCCGCCTGAACCGCCGCAGCGTGGGGAACGGCGGAAGGGCCTGGGGAAGTGCGCTGCGCGGGTGGCTTCCAGGCCGCCTGAGTCTTCTGCCCGGGAGCATTCTCCTTCGCTGGTACTGACGGGAGCGCTGAAATTGCAAGCGGTTGCGCTGCCACAGGCGTGGGCGCCGAAGCTCCGATCGCCGGTGCTGTTTGGCTGGTGGTGGAGAACGCTACGGCCGCGTCCCAGGCTTTAACGAATTGCGCAGAAAGGGCGCTGCCTGCTTCCGTCAGGTCGCGGCCGCCGGCAGCGAGGCCGAAGAGGAAGGAAACCAGCGTCAGAGCCGCGCCCAGCAGCGCGCGCCTGGCCCAGCCCGCCCGCGCGTCCCGCGCTCCGGTGTGCGCCCCGTGCGTCTCGAAAGCCGCGCCTTGATGTTCCTTGCTCAGTGGAAGAACGGTAGGGACCAGCGGCCGGGCGTGCGCCGATGCGGTCGAGGTCCCGGCGGGCCGCGAGACCTCGGTGGAAGCGTGCGGCCCGGCGGCCGGCGCAGGGGACACCTCAGCCGGTACCGGATTCGGCCCCGCCTCTGCGTGGACATTCCTTCGTGAGAGCGGCGGAGCTGAGGGCGCGGGCGGCGCCGCGTGGTCCGCCTCACTCGCCTCACGCAGGGCAAAGGCCATGGCCGTGGAAATGGGATAGCGCGTAGGCAGCGGTTCAGTTCGAGCCGGTGTTTGAATCGAATCCGTCCCGGCCGGCGCGGGCGCGACGGGCGTCAGAACCGGACGAACTCTTTGGAGCGGGAACGGCCGCACTTTTTGAGGGACCAACCGCGGCAGCGCGTCTGCCTGGATCCACTTCCGGATTTCCAGGCGCACCGCTTCCGGCAGGTCCACAAAGCGCACGCCCAGTTGCTTCCGCGTCTGGCCTTTCCAGGCGATTTGTCCGCGCGCCACGATCTTGTCGCGCGAGGGAGGAAGCTTGAAGCGCACGCTGGAGACCGCATCTTGAAGCACGGTTTGCGCGGCGTGGATGGCCACGCCGGTCTCGCTGATATTCAGCACCACGCCGCCGTTGCAGTCGTCGAGTTCGACGTAGAGCAGCGAGGCAGGCTTCCACCGCGAGCGGAAACGCCGCTCTGCTCCAGCCGGTGGCACCGATGCGTATCCCACAGCGCGCGACCTGAATTCCCGACTCTGCGGAGGGAGAAAATCCCTGGGTCTATCGAATCGGGGGCATTATACCCGCGGGCCCTGGGGCCCACAATGCAGGTGCGGCGCGGGGCCGGCGGCGTAGTGGAATGCCGGCCGGATTATGTCCGGCCGGATTCGGGAAATACCGGACGCGGCGCAGTCTCGCTGGGTGCGGCCTCTGCGGTGCGGTTTTCCGCTCCGCCCTGCGTGGCGCGGGCCGACGGCTGCGGCGGCTCGGCTGAAGTTGGAGGGCCCGCGGCAGGCGCCGCGGCGGCCTGGGCGGAGCGCTCGTCCGGTTTTCCGAAAATCATTTTCCCCGCGGTGGTCTGATGCACGGAGGTCACCACGATGTCCGCCGCACGATTGATCAGCTTCCGCCCGCCGTCCACCACCACCATGGTCCCGTCGTCCAGGTAGGCCACGCCCTGGCCGAATTCCTTGCCCTCGCGCAGGATGAACACGCGCAGGGGTTCGCCGGGCAGCACCACGGGTTTCAGCGCATTGGCCAACTGGTTGATGTTCAACACTTCGAGCCCTTGCAGCGTGGCCACCTTGTTCAGGTTGTAGTCGTTGGTCAAAATTTTCGCGTTGTAGCGCTTGGCCAGCTCGATGAGCTTCATGTCCACATCGGGGATCTGCGGAAAGTCATCTTCGGCGATTTCCACGCGCAGCCCCTCGTTTTTCTGCATGCGCTGGAGAATCTCCAGGCCCCGGCGGCCGCGCTGCCGCTTCAGCGGGTCCGCGGAATCCGCCACCATCTGCAACTCGCGTAACACGAACTGCGGGATCACCAGGGTGCCTTCCAGAAACAGCGCGGCGGATATGTCCGCGATGCGCCCGTCAATGATCACGCTGGTATCCAGCACTTTCACCTGCGGGGAGCCGGTGGGCTCGCCGGTAAAAACGCCGCCAAACGCATCGAGATTCAGCATGTCGCCCTTGGTGGCTCCGATCACCATTCCCAGGTAGGCCATCACGATGAGCGCGGCCACGGAGGTGAAGGACCGCGGCACCAGCGCCATGGCCGTGTGCGACAAGACCAGGCTCACCAGCACGGCGCAGAGCAAACCAACCAGCGCGCCCACCGAACCTCCGATTAGGCGCCGCAGGCTCACGCGCTCGAGTTCCATCTCGAACGCCACCACCATCAGCGCCAGAGCCGCGCCGCCGGCCGCGGAGTAGCCTTCGCTCAGTCCCCACGGCCGGAAGTGGATCCCGGCCAGCGCAAAAGCCAGGAACAAACCTGCGCGCAGCATCCAGGGACGAAGTTGCTTGCCGGCGCGCTCCTGGGCCGCATGCCGCGCGCCAAACCTCTTCCCGGCCCACCGGCTGACCGCGTGTGTGGGAGATACCGGAACCACAATTCGTGCCATAGACATTACCTTGCAGACTCCCGAGCAGCGCCACTAACTACCGAAAGCGCGCCTCCGACCTGAGCGCCCGCTTCCACAGTCTCACCGTGGTGATGAGATCTGCCGACCTGTTGCCCAGAGATTATAGCACCGGGCCAAGGAGCCGCGAGCGCTTCCCGCGCGCTTTTTGGGTGGACTGGTGGTCAGACCGCAGGAGGCCGGGTACGCGGAACCTGGGCGGACCCATCGGTCCGCCCCTACGACTCCGAATACTTCCGCGGCACGCGCTTTCCCACGGAACACAGCAGATCGGAAGTGACCGTGCCAAGCTCGCGCGCTACGGAAAACGGACTGATCCGCCGGCCGCCATCCGCGCCGAAGATGGTCACTGCGTCGCCAACCTGGGCCCCGGTCACCTCCGTCACGTCGAGCATGGTCAGGTCCATGGAGATGGCGCCCACCAGCGGCACCTCCACTCCACGCACCAGCGCCCGGCCCAGTCCGGTCAGCCGCCGGACCACCCCATCCGCGTATCCCGCGGCAATCACCGCGATGCGCGAAGGCCGCGCGGTCACATATTTGCTGTTGTAGCCGATACCTGCTCCGGGGGGCACTTGCCGAATGCTGATGATGCGCGCCCGCAGGCTGAGCGCCGGATGCAGGTCGAGACATTCCTCGGCGGTTTGCCGCCGCTCCGCCGGGGCGTAGTTCTGGTGATAGCCGTAGAGCAGCGCCCCGGGCCGTACCAGGTCTCCCCACGACGACGGCCGCGAGGCGATGGCCGCGCTGTTGGCCATGTGCAGCGCTCCGGGATTCACCCCGGCGCGGCGCAATCCTTCCACCGCGCGGGCGAAGACGCGTTCCTGCTCCTCAGCCAGTTGCGTTGTGAAATCTTCCGACGAGGCAAAGTGGGAAAAGGTTCCGGCCAGCGCCAGGTGCGACGCGTCCGCATAGGCGCGGGCAAATTTCTCCACCTCGCCGGGAGAAATCCCCAGCCGGTTCATTCCCGTGTCAATTTTCAGGTGGAAGGGGTGGCGAAAGCTGTTCCGGGCGGATGACTTCGCGCCCCGCCGGTGTTGTGCGCCGGCAGCCCTCAGACTGCCCTTTCGGCTGGCCGAAGGGGCGCTGCTTGTCGTAGATCCTGACGAAGGAAGGGCGGCGCCCTCCTTCGGTGACCCGAATCCCCCGCGCGGGCTCGGCCACTCGGAGCATGCCTCCCCGCGCCCAGCCCGTCCGCTGCGCGCACCCTTGCTGCGGAAAAAACTGGCAGCTGCGCGTTCCAGCGCCGCGAGGTCTTCCAAACGATGAATGGTGGGCGTCAACCCGTACTCGAAGAGCGCGTTCGCCTCGCCGTCCCACCAGCCGGTCAGGATCAGGATCGGCCGGCGCACGCCCGCGGCGCGCAATTCCGCGCCCTCGGTCACACAGGTAACGGCAAAGGCAGCTGCGCCCGCCTGCTCGAGCGCCTGCGCCACCGCGGGAGCGCCGTGGCCGTAGGCGTCCGCCTTGACCACGGCGAGCACCTTGCGCTCCGGTCCAACCCATTTCTGGATGGTGCGGAGATTGTGCGCCAGCGCCCCGAGGGAAACCTCGGCCCATACCGGACGGCCGTTTTGCGGCCGGTTGTGATTCCCTTTCATACTGTCCGTCTTCCTCTGTTCGAGACCGCGTCCGGCGGGGTGGTCCGCGAGTTTCGAGCGGGCTACTCTGCTAGATGCTTTTTCTCCTCGGAGTGTAACTTGCGGCATGGAATGCGGCGGCTTTCTGATGGTTGCATGTGCTCTTGGGGTGACTGTCCGAGGGGACAGCATGGGAAGGTTGAGTGTCAAGAGTTGAGAGTTTGGGGACCTCTACGGAGGGAGTCTCTCGCCAAACGCCAAGGCGCCAAGTATCGCCAAGCGGAAAGGCCCATCCGTCCCACCACCGACCTCAACCATTGAGAACCGCTCGAATCGCCACTCACCCCCTTGCCGCACGGTGTCAGGGATGTGTCCGGTCCGTACTAAGTTAACAATAAGACCCCACCCCCCCACCCCCCACTGTGCGTAAGTACGCATTCCAAAGGGCTTGCGGGAGGCCGAATTCGTAAGTATGCAATCTACAGGGGTTGCGGACGCCGATCCTGTAAGTATGCATTCTAAAAGAGTTAGGCGCGGCCTGAAGCGTGCCCTCATGGCTTGGTGTGGCGGGGTACATCCATGGTTATCCTATGGTAATAATACCACACGGTGTACAGACACGTCAAGGAAAAAGGGAAAATCGTAAACGACGATCGGGCAAAGTCTTAGCGCGGCGGGCGCGGAAGGCACGAAGAATCAGGCTGTGGCCCCCACCTTGCCGAGGTGCGCGGCAGTGATGACCGGCCCCCGGGGGGAAATTCCTCTTTACAGTAAGCTCTCTCTTATATAAGCTACTGCCTATGCAGTCCGCGCACACTCTTGATGCCGCCTTTTCGGCCTTGTCCGACCCCACGCGGCGCGCCATCCTGGCGCGTCTGGCGAAAGGCGAGGCCACGGTGCTGGAACTGGCCAGGCCCTTCGACCTGACCCAACCGGCAATCTCCCAACACCTGAAGGTGCTCGAACAGGCCGGGCTGGTGGTGCGCCGCGTAGAGGGCACCAAGCGTCCCCGCCGCCTGGCAAAGCCCGGCATTGCAGCCATGGACCAATGGCTGTCGATGCTGCGAACCGCGCTGGAGAAGAATTACGACCGCCTCGACCAGGTTCTGGCAAGCATGGAGCAACCAAAGAAGAAGAAAGGAAAAAACCGTGAGCAAACTGACGATGAAGACGGAAGGTGACCTGCACATCGTGGTGACGCAGCGCTTCGCCGCGCCCCCGGAAGCCGTGTACCGGGCCCATACCGATCCGAAGCTGCTTCAAAAATGGCTGCTCGGTCCCGACGGCTGGACCATGCCCGTGTGCATCAGTGAGGCCAGGCGCGGCGGCAAGATGCGCTACGAGTGGAAGAATGAGAATGGCAAAGGACTCCATCTGACCGGAGAGTATCTGGAACTGGAGCCTTACCGCCGGATCGTGCACGTTGAGCGGATGTTCCTGCCGGATCCCACCCCGGACAATCACGTTGAAACCACATTCGAGGCGGATGGCAAGGGAACGCTGATGACCGTGCGCATGACGGTGCCAGACGCGCAGACTCGCGCGGCGATGCTTGCGACGGGAATGGAGCGCGGAATGGAAGCGAGCTACGCGCGCCTGGAAACGATGCTCTAGGCTGCGCGCGGAGGACCGCCGGGGCGCGAGGCCCTAGGATTCGTCCCCACCAGCGGGGAACGCTGCCTGCTCGAAGCGGGTGAAGGTGTGGAGGAAGACGAATTTCAGGACGCCGGTGGGGCCATTGCGCTGCTTGGCGATGATCAGTTCGGCGCGGTTGCGCTCTTCATCGGGGGCATCGGGCTTGTAGAAGCCGGGGCGGTTGATGAACAGGACGAGGTCCGCGTCCTGCTCGATGGCGCCGGATTCGCGCAGGTCGGCAAGTTGCGGGCGGCGCTCGTCGCGCTCGGGGGCGCGGGTCAACTGGCTGAGCACCAGCACCGGGACCTGGAGCTCCTTGGCCAGGGCTTTCAGCCCGCGGGAGATGCTGGACACCTCTTCATTGCGATTACTGAAGCGGCCGCGCGCGGTCATCAGTTGCATGTAGTCCACGATCACCAGGTCCACGCCCTTGTCGTTTTTCAGGCGGCGGGCCTTGGCGCCCATCTCCACCACGGTCGAAGAGGCGGAATCGTCAATCCACACCGGGGCCTGGGCCAGCTCGTTCAGGCTGCCGGTCATGCGCTCGCGGTCTTCGCGGTTGAGGTGGCCGGTGCGGAATTTGTGGGCGTCAATTTCCGCATGGGAGGAGAGCAGGCGCATGAGCAGGGCTTCTTTGGACATTTCCAGGCTGAAGATGGCCACGCGGCGGCCGGCCATGGCCACGCGCTCTGCGATGTTCAGCGCCAGTGCGGTCTTGCCCATGGAGGGCCGCGCGGCCAGGATGATCAGCTCGGAGGGCTGGAGGCCGGAGGTCATTTCGTCCAGGGCGACGTAGCCGGTGGAGAGGCCGGTGACGGTGCGGCCTTCGGTGACCAGGCGCTCCAGGCGCTCGTAATTCTTCTGCACCAGCTCCTTGACGGTGACGAAGCCCTGGCGGATGCGGTCTTCGGCGAGACGAAAGATTTCGGATTCGGCGGTATCGAGCATTTCGTCCGCGTCCAGCTCCGCCTCGAGCGCGCGCTGCTCGATGGAATGCGCGGTCTCGACCAGGTGGCGCATCATGGATTTTTCTTTGACGATGCGCGCGTAGTGCCCGACGTTGGAGATGCGCGGCACGCCGTCCACCAGCGAGGCGAGATAGGCGGCGCCGCCGGCGGCGTCGAGATCGCCCTTGCGGCGCAGCTCTTCGGTGAGGGTGAGCAGGTCAATGGCCTTGCCGGCCTCACCCAGTTCGGTCATGCGGTCGAAGATGCGGCGGTGATGGTCGCTGAAGAAATCCTCGCTGCGCAGGGTTTCCAGCGCGGCCGGCAGGCTCTGGTTATCGAGCAGGACGGCGCCCAGGATGCCGCGCTCGGCTTCCAGCGAGGAGGGCAGAGGACGTTCGATGGCGATTTCGGGGGCCACGGTGGTGCGCCTGAATCCTTTCCTGTTACTTCGCTTTATATTCGCCTAAATGCGGCACGCGCGCAAGCTGAAAGCGAAACTCGAAAACCGGCGGCCCGCAACGCAGCCACCCGGGGCGCGAACGGTTCCATCGCCGTGCAACGCGAGACAACTACGCCGGCGGGACGCCGGCGGTACGAAATGCGAGGCAGGATCGCGCGCCACCCCGGTTCGCGGCGCTCCGAAAATCGAAGCGTGCGAACGAGCGGGAATTCTGCGGGCACACGCGCGGCGGGTCAATGTGGAAATCTTTTTTCTGTTGAAAAAAGATGGGGTGGAAATCTTTTTTCTGTTGAAGAACAGACGGGGTGGAAATCCTTCTTCCGTTGAAAAACAGATCGGGTGGAAACGTTTTTCCCGTTGAAAAAGAGACGGAGAAAATCCTTTTCCCTTGAAGAAAGATTCGGCCGGACGCGAGAAGCAGAACCATCACGCGCCGAGCGCGCGGAATCGGAATCACTTCGCGCAAATCAACGTGACAAAATCTCCCTGGGCGCCGCGGAGGGAGAAACTACGCCTCGCGCTTCACGATGACTTTGATGTTGGCGGTGACGGCGCGGTGCAGCTTTGCGGGCACGTCGTATTCGCCCAGGGTCTTGATGGGCTGGTCGAGCTGGATTTTACGCTTGTCCACGGAAAAGCCTTTTGCGGCCAGGCCCTCGGAGACGTCCGCGGCGGTGACGGAGCCGAACATCTGGTCGTTCTCCCCGGCCTTGCGGGCGAATTCGAGAACCAGGGCGGCAAGCATTTCCGCCTGCTTCTGCGCGGATTCAACCTCCGTGGCTTCGCGCTTGGCCAGCGAGCGCTTGATCTGCTCAAGTTGCTTCAGGTTGCCCTTGCTGACGGGCAGGGCCAGCTTGTGCGGGAGCAGGTAATTGCGCGCGTAGCCCTCCGCGACTTCAATGATCTGGCCGCGGTTGCCCAGTTTTTCGACGTCTTCCTGCAGGATGATTTGCATGGCCGTTTCCCTCGCGATCGTTGCCAACAAAAAATGGCGGGATCAAGCGCCCCACCAGACTCGCGCGGACATCCCGGAATCCCGGGAGGTCCGCCGCACCAGCCGCAGACCCTAAGAATCAGCGCGCGCCGCCAAAGGGGAGCAGGGCGATATTGCGCGCGCGCTTGATGGCTTCCGCCAGCCAGCGCTGGTGGCGCGAGCAAGTGCCGGTGATGCGGCGGGGCACAATCTTTCCGCGCTCCTGAATAAACTGGGTGAGCTGCTCGGGCTTCTTGTAGTCAATAAAATCCACGCGATCCACACAGAAGCGGCAAACCTTCTTCTTGCGGTAGAAGCCGCGCCGGCCGCGCTTGCCGCCTTCGCGTCCGCCCTCGCGGGGACCGCGTCCTTCGCCGCCGCGGCCTTCGCCTCCCCGGCCTACTTCGCCGCGTGGGCCGTGGGGACGATCGTCGCGGGGACGCCCCTCCGGCGGCCGGCCCTCCGGGGCGCGGGGCGCATCGGAGGGCGGGGGCGCTGCCGCGGGTGCGGCGGGCGCGGGTTCCGCGGGGCGCGCGTCATTGGCTTTGTGCGCCTGGGACTGCGTATCTTTTTGCGTATCGTCCGCCACTTCGTCCTCCTTGGATTACTGCTGGGCCGCGGCGGGCTGCTGCTCGCCGCCGCCGCCGGCGGGCGCGGGAGCGTGGCCGTGGCTGCGCCCTCCGCGCGGGCGGCGCGCCGCTTTGCGTTCGCGCCGCTGGGCCAGATGCTTCTGCCGCTTCAGGTCTTCATCCAGGCGCACGGTCATGTACTTGATGACCGCGTCGTTGACCTTGAGGCGGCGCTCGAGTTCGTGGATGACGTCGCCGTGGGAACCGCGCAGCACCAGCAGGACGTAATAGCCCTCGCGGTGACGATGGACCCGATAGGCCATCTTGCGCGCGCCCCACTTCTCGACTTTTTCGACTTTGGCGCTGCGTTCGGCGGCGGCGTGCTCCAGGGTGCTGACCAGCTTGTCCACTTCCTCTTCAGGAGTGGCGGGCCGGCAGATGAAAATCAGGTCGTACAACCGTTCATCCATGGTTCCTCTTTTCTTCGCGACGCTTCACAAGGCCCGGGGCACGACGTTTGCCGCGCGCCGAAATCCGCACCGCCGGCCGTCGGAGGGCGCAGCGAGCAGCGCCCCTACGATTTCTCCGCGGCGGGCGCAGCAAGCAGCGCCCCTACGAAGTCCCGGCGGCGTCCGCGACGCGGCGGTTGAACTGGTTCATGGCGCGGCGCACGCCGTCGCGGACCACGCACTCGACGGCGTCGGCGGCCTTCTCCACCAGTTCCGCGGCGGCTTCCAACTCCACCTTGCGCATCGGGTGCAACACATAGGCACCGAGGTCGCCCACGGGATGATCCGGCTGGATGCCCAGTCGCAGGCGCACAAATTCGTCGGTACCCAGGGCGCCGATGACGGACTTGAGCCCGTTATGGCCGCCGGCGCTGCCGCGCTCGCGGATGCGCAGGCTGCCCCAGGGCAGGGCCACGTCATCCACAACCACCAGCACGCGTTCCGGCGCGACTTCATAGCGTGCCGCGAGGTCGCGCACCGCGATGCCGCTGAGGTTCATGAACGTCAGCGGCTTGGCCAGAACCACTTCGTGCTCGCCGATGCGGCCGCGCCCGATGTGCGATTTCGCCTCGGGCCGCTCGACGCGGATACCGGCGCGCTCCGCGACCAGGTCCAGCGTCAGAAAACCCAGGTTGTGGGGCGTCCAGGCATATTCGTAACCCGGATTGCCGAGGCCGATGATGAGCCACATGCGCGCTTCCGAATGGCCGGCCGGGCGTGCGGACACTGCCGAGCCGGACGCGGGCGAAGGCTATTTTTTCTTCTCCGGCTTTTCCGCCTTCTCGGCCTTGGCCGGCTTCTCGGCCTTTTCGGCCGGTGCGGCGCCTTCTTCCCCTTCTTCTTCCTTCTTGCCCTTCTTGATGACTTCCGGCTCCGCAGGAGCTGCTCCGGCAGCGGCGGCGGCGGCTTCCGGCGCAACTTCCTCTTCCTTCTTCGGCGCGACGACGTGGGCGACAACGGTGCGCGCCTCGCTGATCAGCTTCATCTTCGCGGGGTCCAGCGGAAGGTCTGAGAAGCGAACCTGCTTGCCGATGGTGAGCTCGGAAACCTCGACACGGAACTCCTCGGGAATGTCGCCGGGGAGGCACTCAATTTCCACCTCGCGCGAGACGACTTCAAACACGCCGCCCTGCTGCTTGACGCCGACGGGTTCGCCGTGCGTGTGGACGGGGACGCGGACACGCATCCGCACGTCGGCGGCCACGCGCAGCAGATCCACATGCAGAAGGGTTTCATGCAGGGGATCGCGCTGCCAGTCTTTGAGCACGGCGAGCTGCTCGCCGTGACCTTCCAGCTTCACGTTGAGCAAGGCGTTGTGCCCGGCTTCGGTGCGGAAGAGGGGAGCGAGTTGCTTGGCGTCCAGGGCGACGGCCAGGGGCTCGCGCTTGCCCCCGTAAAGCACTCCAGGGATCGTGCCGGCGCGGCGCAGGCGCCGCATGGAATTTTTGCCGCGGTCGCCGCGAAGCTTGCCTTCAATCAGTATCTGCTGCATGCGTCCTTCCTTGGTCCTAGATGAACAGCTCGCTGATGGAACTCTCTTCGTGAATGGACTGGATGCCGCGCGCGAAGAGATGGGCCACGGAGAGCGAGCGGATCTTCTTGCAGGCGCGCGCCTCTGCGGAAAGCGGAATGGTGTCTGTGACCACCACCTCGGTGAGCGCGGACTTGGTGATGCGCTCGACCGCCGGGCCGGAAAGCACGGGGTGGGTGCAGCAGGCACTGACTTCGGTGGCGCCGTGTTCCAGGAGGGCCTCCGTGGTTTTCACCAGCGTGCCTCCGGTATCGATCATGTCGTCGATGATCAGGGCGGCGCGTCCGCGGACGTCGCCGATCACGTTCATGACTTCCGCGACGTTCATTTCCACGCGGCGCTTGTCCATGATGGCCAGGGGGGCGTTGAGCTTCTTGCCAAAAAAGCGCGCGCGCTCCACACCGCCCGCGTCCGGAGAGACCACGGTGTAAGGCCCGGGCCGCTCCTTGCTGAAGTACTCCCACATCACCGGGGTGGCGTAGAGATGGTCCACAGGAATGTTGAAGTAGCCCTGGATCTGCGGGGCATGCAGGTCCATGGTCAGGGCGCGGCTGGCGCCGGCAACTTCCATCAAGTCGGCCACCAGTTTGGCGGAGATGGGGACGCGGGGCTTGTCTTTGCGGTCCTGGCGGGCGTAGCAGTAGTAGGGCACCACCGCAGTGATGCGCCAGGCCGATGCGCGTTTGAAGGCGTCCATCATCATCAACAATTCGACCAGGTGCTGATCCGTGGGATACGAGCACGGCTGCACCACGAAGACGTCCGCGCCGCGGACGTTCTCCAGGATCTGAAAATAAATCTCGCCGTCGCTGAAGCGGCCCAGCGCGCACTGGCCCAGCGGCACGTGCAAATCGTGGGCGATGGCCTCCGCCAGCGGGCGATTGGCCATGCCCGAAAACAATTTGAACTTCTCGTCTACCACGACCCGCCCCTGGAAATTCAAGCCGGCGCACCGGGCGTCACGGCCCGGCCTGCCGGGCAGCGCACAGCGCGCTCATCGCCCGCGCAACGCGCGGCGATACTCTTCCCTGGACACCGTCTCCGTCAGGAAAACCTGGTCGTCCGGAAATGCAAACGCAGCTCGGCGCGCCTGCGCTGGGGACTGGAAAATT
Source organism: Binatia bacterium (assembly GCA_035517515.1). Taxonomy (GTDB): domain Bacteria; phylum Acidobacteriota; class Terriglobia; order Acidiferrales; family UBA7541; genus JOPF136. The sequence goes on along the minus strand of DATIYQ010000169.1, from coordinate 2,942 downwards.
CCAAACACCGCCGAACCACTGCCCGCCAGCGCGGCCCCTGCGGCTCCATGCCGGAGGAGGGCGCGCTTGATTCGCGCCAGCCGGGGATGCCGTTGAAACACCGGCGCCTCAAAATCGTTCTCGAAGAGGCTTCCCTGACCGCTCCAGCAGAGAGCACAGAAACGCCTTAGTTTACGTTCCACAGCCCGCGCTGTCAATCGCGGAGCGCGGAGCCAGCCGTAGGCCTGGCGGGTGCTGACGGCGATGCCGGAGGGGGAGACCAGCAGCACAGCGGCTTTCGGGGCATCCGGCAGGGGATAGATTTCTTCGCCGCGACCCACGCCCAGAGCGCGGCCGCCGCAGAGAAAAAACGGCACGTCGGAACCCAGCGCGGCGGCGATGCGCATCCGTTCGGCTGCGGGCAGCGGGCGCCCGGCCAGGCACTCCACGCCGAGAATGGCGGTGGCGGCATCGCTCGAGCCCCCGCCCAGGCCGCGCGCCACGGGGATGCGCTTTTGCAGGCGCACGCGGACTCCCGCGCGCAGGCGCAACGCGCGCCGCGCGGCGTGCACCGCGCGCCACACCAGGTTTTCGCGGCCGACGGGCAAAGCAGGATCGTCGCATTCCAGTTTCACCCCGGAATCCCGGGAGAGGGAGAACTCGAGGGTGTCGTGCAGACCGGCGGTCTGAAAGACCGTGCGCAGCTCGTGGTAGCCGTCGCCACGGCGGCCCAGCACCAGGAGGCAGGTGTTGATTTTGGCGAACGCGGGTAATAGCACGTGTTTCATGCGGGATTCCAGGCGGGAGGAGCTCAGGGCTTCGGCGCGGGAGTCTGGGAACTCTGGGCCATTTCGTGCTTCAACTGGCTGACCTTCTTGTTCAGCTCGGCGACACGGTCCGGCTCGTAATCGGCGGGCACGGCTTCGCGCCAGAAATCCTGCGCCTTGGTCCACTCCGCCAGCGCTTGTGCCGGACGGCCGAGCTTGGCGTAGACATCGCCCAGATGTTCGCGCACGGTGGGATCGTGAGCGGTGCGGCCCACCGCGCGCTCCAATTCCTTGCGGGCCTGCTCGAGCTTGCCCTGTTTGAAGTAGGCCCAACCCAGGCTGTCCAGGTACGCGCCGTTATAGGGCTCCTCGGCCAGAGCGCGCTGGATGAGCCCGACCGCTTCCTCCAAGCGGACTCCGCGATCGGCCAGCATGTAACCGTAATAGTTGAGGGTGGCGCTTTCGTGGGGGTCCGCGGCCAGCACGCGGCGGAATTGCTCTTCGGCTTCGTCGTATTTCTTCAAGCGCTCGTCCATGGCGCCGCGCAGGAACCAGACCATCACCCGGTCCGCGGGGCGGCCGGCGAGCTGCTCCGCGTCGGTCATGGCCTTCTCCGCCTCGTGGAACTTGTGGCCGCGCTCGTACACCTGAGCCAGGGTGACGGCAAGCTCGAAATCCTTCGGCGATTCTTTCTGAAGATTCTGAATCAGGGCCGCGCCTCCGGCCACGTCTCCCTTTTCCGCCAGCAGGAGCGCGCGGGTGATGACGAAGGCGCGGTCGTCGGGGAAATCGGCGATGGCCTTCTGGGATTCGGTGAGCGCCTTGTCCAGCTGTTTGCTCATCCGGAGCGTGTCGATGACCAGCTCCCGGGCGCGCCGGGTATAGTCCGGCCCGAGCGCGGCCAGTTCGTCAAAGGTTTCCAGCGCGGCGGGATAATTTTCCACTTCACGGAAGAGCGCGCCCAATTGCTCATAAAGGATGGCCATGGTGGAGGTGCGCTCCGTGCCTTTTGCGCCGGCCACGGCGTCGCTGAGTACGCGGATGGCATCCTCGAAGCGGCCCTGCGCGCGATAGGTGAGCGCCTCGTTGTAGACCACTTCCAGGTTGCCGGGCGCATCCTGCTTGGCGCGCAGCAGGCTTTCTTCGGCCTTATCGAGCTGTCCGAGACGGCGGTAGATCAGCGAAAGGCGCAGGAAGTGTTCCGGGTCCGTGGGTTCGAGCTCGGTGAGGCGACGGTATTGCTCGAGGGCCGCTTCGTACTTCTGCTGGAACAACAGGGCTTCGCCCAGGCACTTGCGCGCGGCCACATCTTCACTCTGCAGCGCGACGGCGGCGCGGCAGGCGGTTTCCGAGGAGGGATAGTCGCGGGTTTTCGCGTAGGCCTCACCAAGCAGCGTGTCCCACTCCGCAGAGTTGGCCTTGCGGGCAACCGGCTGGATCAGGGCCACGGCTTCCGGGGCGCGCTCGTCGGAATCCAACAAGAGCTGCGCCAGTTGCCGCAGGGCTCCGGAATCATCCGGGTCGCGTTTGAGCAGGTCGCGCAGAACGGATTCGGCTTGGGCGTCATCCTGCTCCGCGCGGTAGAGCCGCGCCAGGCGCAGCGCGGAATCGGTGTCCGTGGGATCCAGGCGGACGATCTCGCGATACTGCTCGATGGCCTGGTCCACGATCCCCTTCTGGGCCGCGGCAGTATCCATGTCGCCGAGCGAGCGCAGATAGATCCGCGCCAGGATGCGCCTGGCGGGGAGATTGGAAGGGTCCTTCTGCAGCACGTCCTGCGCTTCCTGAATGGCCTCGGGAATGCGTCCGGCACGCGCCAGAGCTTCCGCCAGCCGTTCTCCAATGACCGAAGAATGCGGGTCCAGCTCGTAGGCGCGGCGATAGGCGGCGATGGCTTTACCTGCATAGTCCGCCCGGCCGGTGAATTCGTATTGCTCCTCGTACATGCGGGCGATGGAGAACTGGTAGTAGGTCTCCGCGCGGCGGTCGGTTTCCGATTGTGGAACCGCGGGAGCCGAGGCGCCGGAAGCGTCCTGGGATGCACCTTGGGGCGAGTCCTGATTGGCCTGACGCGCCGCGGCCGGCAGAGCAAACAGCCCGGCGGCCGCCAACAACGCCCAGGCTTGCCAAATGCTATTTCGATGGGTTCCAAACATGAACCATCATTATCCTATAGTCGAGCGGCGGCTCCAACGG
>DATIYQ010000168.1:0-19957 GCA_035517515.1 Binatia bacterium | reverse complement strand
CACGCTGCTCATCCCCCGTTCCGTTCCCATGGGTTACGGCGAGGAGCCCTATGACCGCTTCGTGTCCAACGTCCGGGCTTTCGACGCCGCAGGAAATTCCGTGGAGGTCACCCGGGGCGAGGGGCCGCGCTGGCGCGTGGGGCCGGCCGCGCGGGTGGAATACGACGTGGACCTGGCCCGCATGGAGCAGGAGATCGCGGATGCTACGGATACCTCGCGGGTGCGGCCCGGCTATCTGAGCGCACTGGGATATTCGGTCTTCGGAACTTTCGAGGGCGAAGAGGAACGCGCCATCGAGTTGCGGATCGAAGGCCCGAAGGATTGGCGAGAGTTTTCGACGCTTGCGCCCCAGGGCGGCCCGGTGCGCGCTGCGAACTTCTACGCCCTGGCCGATTCGCAGATTCTGATGGGCCCCCAGGCGCACATCGCGCCCGTGGCCGGCGCCCGCGACCAGGACGCGCCGCTCACCCTGGCCTTCTATTCCGAAGCCCCGGTGGACGAAGCGCGGCTGGCGCGGCTCAGCCGGGAAGCCGTAACCGCCATGGAGGATTACTTCGACGGTCCCAACCCGCCTCCGTTTCCCCACTACACTGTGTTTTTCGAATTCCTGAAACCGCTATCGAACGATCACAGCTACGGATTCGGAATGGAGCACCTGGAAAGCTTTCACACCGCGATGGCTGCGGAAGACGCGAATCCAACGAACCTTTCGGACGCGCAGCTGCGCTACCACATCGCCCACCACGCGGCCCATGCCTGGATTCCCAAACGCTGCTATGGAGAAGGTTATTATCCGTTTACCTGGGCCGCGGCCCCCAAGATTGATACGATCTGGTTCAGCGAGGGGTTTGCGCAGTATGCGGCGATCGCGGCCCTGGCCCCCACCGAAGAGTCGCGCCAGCAAATGCTGGAGCGCAGGTTCCGCAGCGTTCTGCGGGAAGCGGCACCAGAGCTGCGGCAGTTGCCACTGCGAGAACTGTCCCTGCGCGCATCCACCCAATACGCAGTGGACTTCCGCATCGGCCAGCTTACCTTTGCCCGGGGAGGATTGATGGCCGCGGAGATGGACGACCGGATCCGGGCAGAAACCAATGGCGCAAAGAGCCTGCGCGATGCGCTGCGGGCACTGATCGCCTGGACGGCGCAAAATCACCGAGCGTTTCGCGTGGAGAACCTGCCGGTGAGATTCCGTGAGGCCACAGGAGTGGAGACTCGGGAGATTCTCGACCACTGGCTGCGGCCGCTTGATCCGTCCTCGCCATCCGTGCCGAGAGCAGAAGAGTAAAGCAGGCCCCACGCCCCGATGAAACGCTTGGGGAATCGGGATGGCTTCCCACGGGCGGCGCGGAGACCGGCCCAGGTGTACGGTGGCCGCCCTACTGCGCGAGGCGGCCTGGAGCAATGCCTTTGTCCAAGGTGAAGACCGCCCCCACCGCTCCCACCAGGCAGGCCTGGCGCGGGAGGCCGAGTTTGTCCTTCAGGTAATAAACGGTATGCAGGCCGGTGCAGTGCGCACCCACCAGGTTCTGCAGGCTCATCCCCTGAAGCTTTGCAGCGGTCCAGTCCAGCCTGGCATCATCCGCTGCAAAGAGGTGGAATCCGCCAATGGCCGCATACACGGGCGCCTCGCGCACGGTGTGCCGCGCGTAATCGAGAATATTGATGATGCCTGCGTGCGCGCAGCCGGAGAGCATCACCAGCCCGCGGTCCGTGTCGAAAATCAGAGCCTGATCCTCGGGGATGGTGTCTTCGACCAGTCCCTGCGGTGTGGCCACTTTTCCGGTGACGCTCCAATTGCGCTCCGGATACACGCGCGGGACCGGACCGGTGAGCCACACCCCGGGAAACATCTCGAACGGCTTGTTGTGTTCGATGATGGTTCCGCCCAGGGCTTCGTATTCCTTGCGCGCGGCGATGGTGGTATTGGCTTCGCCGCCCTTGCCGTCCGGACGGCTCCAGAAAATCCCCGGGGCCACGTAGGCGCGCGTGAGCGCCGCGGGGTTTTGCCGGGAGAGCTCGCGGCGCAGCGTCACCAGGCCGCCGGTGTGGTCTGCGTGGTTGTGGCTCAGGATCACGTCGCGCACATCAGAAAGGTCGATCCTCAGCTCCCGCGCGTTTTCCAGAACCGTGGTGGGCCGCGCCCCGGTGTCGTAGAGAATTCGCTTGCCGTCCGCCTCCACCAGCGCGGCGAAGCCCCACTCTCCAATCCCTTCGTCGGCCAGCATGGTGGAAAGAATGGTGATCTTCAGCGTGTGGACCGGAGGGGCGCCGGTGGCACTTGGGGCAAGGTCCGCCGTCGCGCGCGAGAGGGCAGTTCCAATCAGCGGGAGGGCGCCCAGCAGTGTTAGAGTGAGCGGCACGCACAGCAGCCGGTAGTTCATGGGAGCCTCCCAATGGACATCGAAGCCATCCGAGAATATTGCCTTTCGATGCCCGGCACCACGGAGAAGATTCAGTGGGGCGCGGACCTGGTGTTCAAGGTTGGCGGAAAAATGTTCGCCGCGGTGGTGCTGGATGACCGGCTGCTCGGCCAACTCTCGTTCAAAAGCAACCCGGAAGGATTTGCGGAACTCATCGAGCGCGAAGGAGTCAAGCCCGCTGCATACGCCGCGCGCTACCACTGGGTGACGGTGCTTGCGCCTCACGTGTTGCGCGAACAGGAATTGAGGACACTGCTGCGCGCGGCCTATGAAATCGTCCGTGCCGGTCTGCCGAAGAAAACCCAGCAGGAACTCACGGTTCTCAGCGCTCGCCAAGCGAAAAAACGCACGGCGAAACGCCGCTAAAGAGGTTTTCCAATCTCTAGAGGGGACCCGGAGGCGCGGCTTGACAGACCAGGCGACTTAGTGGACCATTCAACTAATGCGCGGCCAGGCCAAACCAACGCGTGAGCGAATCATCGAAGCGGCGCTTTATCTCTTTTGGCTGCAAGGATATACGGCTACCGGGATCGCCGAGATTCTCCAACGCTCCAAAGCCAATGCCGGCAGTTTTTATTACTTCTTCAAAACCAAAGAAGAGCTGCTGCTGGCAGTGCTGGAGTTTTACATCCGCTCGCTGAACCCCATTGTAGTTGAGCCGGTGTTCCAAGAGATTGCCGATCCCGTCGAGCGCGTGTTCGGCATCCTCTCCTTCTACCGCCGGAATTTGATCGCCACCGGATGCACCTACGGCTGCCCCATCGGCCGTCTGGCGCTGGAAATTCCGGAGGAGCAGTTCCGGGTGCACAAGCGCCTGGCGGACAACTTTGACGGCTGGACCGCGGCGGTGGAGACCTGCCTGGAAGCGGCGCGCGACCGCTTTCCGGTGGGCACGGACTTGCCCGCGCTGGCGAAATTTGTGCTCACGGTGATGGAAGGCGGGGTGATGCAGGCGCGGGCGCACCGGACCATCGGGCCATTTGACGCTTCCGTGGCGCACCTGCGGAACTACTTCAATTTGCTGGCCGCGGCGCGCGCGCGGGAAGAGACCCAAACGTGATTTCAAGCTTGTTTCGTAAATCCCCTGGGAGGTTGGAGAGATGAAACGATGGATACTTTGCACGGCAATGTTTTTCCTGGCTGGATCCACAGGCTGGCCGCAGGAGGCCGCGAAAAAACCGGAGGCGCCGCCGATTACCGCGCTCGGCTGGCTGGTGGGAGGCGTGTGGACCGCAGACGCCTCCAAGCTGGGTCCGGGCATGCAGCGCATCGAGACGCGCTACCAGTGGTCGGATAACAAGGCTTTCCTTCGGTTCACCACGCACTTCGTCTTCGACAAAGGAACGGCCAACACCTACGACGGCAATTTTTACTGGAATCCGGGCGGAAATTCTCTGGCCATGTGGTACATGAATTCAAAAGGCGAAATCCTGGAGGGGCCCATGCAATGGGACGGCACGGTGCTGCGCATCCTGTTCCGTGGCGAGGATTTCGAAGGCAAGCTGGCCGACCTCAAAGTGGAAGTGACCCGCAAGGCCAGCGACCAGTACCACTGGTCGGTTTTTGAGAAAAATGGCGCGGAGTGGAAGGAGCTTTTCGGCCTCGAGTACCTGCGCGTGGGATGACCGCCGCATCTCTCGGCACGAGCATCAGAAGGGAGCCAGGTCCATGCTGGAAACGATTCTGAGGCGCTTTGAGGAGCCGGACGAGGTGCGAACATTCGAGAAGGGAAGATTCGAGGTCGTTCGCATCGGGGGCATGAGCATTGGCCGGGCCACCTACCAGCCCGGTTGGCGCTGGTCGCTGCACGTCGGGCCCGGTGTGGGCGCTCCGCTCTGCCATGTGGAGCACGTCGGCCTGGTGCTCTCCGGCTGCGCCACCGCGGCGATGGAGGACGGCAGAACCCACGAACTCCGCGCGGGCACGCTCTTCCACATTCCCCCCGGGCCTCCGGGTCACGACAGCTGGGTGGTGGGGGATGAACCGTACGTCTCTCTGCACTTTCTCGGCACAGACGAATACGCGATGAAGTAATCCAGGGAGTTGGAATAAACCAAGGCCGCGGGGCCCTACCGGCGCTCGATCACCAGCGCGCCGTTTTCCACAAAGATGTCGCGAATCTCCGGCGGGACGCGAAAGGCTTCGTGCTTTTTTGGATCCGCAGCAATGCTGGCGACTGCGGCGTCGAGAGCGGTTTGCGGCAGCGCCAGCTCGCCAAGACTGCCGGCCGTGGGTTGAAATTGCAAATAGCCTCCGACCACGTGCAGCTTGCCCTCGAGCTGCAAGGTCAAGTCCTTGCCGGCGAGGTTTAGAAGCACGTAGGCGCGCGCCCGGTCTCCGGAGAGCGATACTTCCACGTTGGTCACCGACGATTTCAATTGCTCGACGCTGGGCTCGTTTTCCGGTCCCGGTTCCATCCCCAGGCGTGTGGCCAGATAGGAATTCAGCTCTTCTTCGGACAGCACGATGCGCACGTGTCCGCCGGAGGTGAGCGAGGGAGGTTCGGCGAGTGATTCGAGTTTTTGCGCCGCGCTGCGCGCCGCCTGTGGGCTCTTGGCCACCTGCGGCGCGGGAGCGCGGCGCAGCATTAGAAAGAGCCACCAGAGACCAACCAGGATGGAGCCCCAGTAGAAGATGCGCCAGAGGCGCCGGGCAAGGCTGGGAGACTGCTTCGGCGGGATGACGGCCGGAGCCGCAGCAGGGGTGCGTGTCGCGTTCATGGTGTACGAACTGCGAAATGCAAAAAGCGAAATCCGGACGTGCTTCCGGCGATCGCGTCGCCTTCCCGGTGAGGAGAGAGCTGCTGCCGATTTTCGCCTCTCGCTCTCCGGCCTATTCCGCTTTGCTCTCCGCCGGGCGGCCCGATCCTTCTCCCTTCAGATATTTTGCATACCAGGCGAGGAAACGCCGGTAGCGATCCTGGAGATGTGTCGGCTTGGTGAATCCGTGGGATTCACCGGGATACACCACCAGCTCCGTAGTGCGGCCCATGGACTTCAGCGCCTCATAAAATTGTTCGGAATTGATGATGGGCACATTCCAATCCTGGTCGCCGCCCATAAAGAGCGTAGGCGTGGTGACCTTCTCCACGGAATTAAAGGGGGAGAGTTTTTCGTAGATGGCACGGTTCTTCCACGGGGGGCCGAACTCCAGGTTGTACTGCTTGATGTAATGGTCGTGTCCGTAGTTGGTGATGTAGAGGACTTCGCTGGCGCCGGAGACGGCGGCCTTGAAGCGGTCGGTCTTGATGATGCAGTAGTTGGTCATAATGCCGCCGTAGGACCACCCGCCCACGCCCAGGCGGTTCGCATCGGAAATCCCGCGGGCAATGGCCGCGTCCAGGAAGGTCATCAAATCCACATACTCCTTGTCTCCCCAATCCGCGAAGATGGCCTGGGAAAACGCCTGGCCATAGCCGGAGGATCCGCGATAGTTGGGCTGGAGAACCACATAGCCATTGGCGGCAAATAGTTGCGCGAAGAAATCGAATGCCGCGCTGGTCTGGCTGACCGGACCGCCGTGGGGAAAGAGGATGGTCGGGTAACGCAGATCGGAATTGTGGCCGGGGGGATAGGTGATGTTGCCGGCCACTTCCACGCCGTCTTTTCCTTTGGCCTTTGCGTACTCGACTCTGCCCAGGCGCACTTTGGCCAGAAACGCATCGTTTACGCTGGAGAGCCGGCGAGGCTCATCCGCGCGCAGGGCGTAGGCTTCCGCCGGCCGGTCCGGATCGCTCCTGGTGAAGGCGATCGCGCCGCTGCGGCTGATGCTGTAATCGCGCACGGTAAAACGGCCGGAGGCGAGCCGCGTGCTCTCTCCCGTGGCCAGGGAAACGCTTACCAGAGGCCGTATCCCGTCGTCTTCAATCAGCGCGACAATCTGCTTGCCGTCGGGAGCGAAGCGCGGGCGCGAGACGTTGCGGTCCAATTTCTGGGTCAGCGTGCGGGACTCCCCCCCGAGCGCGGGTGTGACGGTCAAGTGATGTGTGGCGTAGTCGAGCGCCTTGGCATCGGTCTGGCTGGCGCAGGCGATCCATTTACCGTCCGGACTCCATGCAGGAGTATGGTCCGAACCGGGATTGGTGGTGACCTGCACCAGGCTTTTGCCCTGGTCCGGGTTGTCCGCAGCCACCACCCAGATATCGGTGTTGTAGTTGGCGTCCGCGTCCGCCGTGCGGTTGCTGGTAAATGCCAGGAAGCGCCCGTCCGGGGACCAGGCCGGCTCGGAATCGTCGAAATCGCCGCTGGTGACCTGCGTGATCTTGCGGGTGGCAACATCGAACACGTAGAGGTGCGAGCGCCGGCGATCAAGATAGCCGACGGTATCGCGCTTGAAATCCTGGCGGTCGATCACCCACGGCCGCTGCGCCTTCTTCTCCGGCTTCTTGCCTTCCTTCGCCCGCTGGACGGATTCGAGCTCTTCCGGGGAGGGATCCTCGAGCACCAGCGCGATGCGGCCGCCCATGGGCGACCATTCATAACTGCGCACGCCTTGGATGGTGTCGGTGAGTTTTTGGGCTTCGCCGCCGCCCAGATAGAGAGTCCAGATCTGGGTTTTCGCGCCCTCGCCGCGGGCGGAAAGAAAGGCCAGGTACTTGCCGTCGGGGCTCCAGCGAGGCGAGGAGGAGCTGGCGTCCTTCGCCGTCATGGGGATGGCCTCACCGCCCGTCTCCGGAATGATCCAGATTTGTGAGCTGGATTTGTCCTCTTTCAGGTCCAGGGTGCGCACGGTGTAGGCCACCCATTTCCCATCCGGGCTGATCTGCGCATCGGATACGTCTTTCACCGCCAGAAAATCGTCCACGGCAAGGTTGCGTGGCGCGGCCGGTGCGGCTGCCCCCTCGGCCTGCGGCGCAGGCGGCGCGTTCGACTGCCCGGCCGTGGCGAGCGGGAGCGCCGCCGCGCAGTATGCCGCGCAGCACAGCACTTTCAATATTCTTTGAGGATTCATGGCCATCACTCTCCGTGGTGCGAGTTTATTGCCGATCCTTTCTGAGGCGACAGAAGCATTTGTTCTCCGGGCTTTTGGGACGCCGGCCGCAGAGAAGCGGAAATGGCGGAGGAGAACTACTGCCTCGGCTCCTTTCTGAAGAAGAAAAACTCCGACACGATGTTATAACCGGCCGAGACCGCCAGTTGATATCCCACGCGTTCGCCGAAAAAAGTGGCCCGGCGGTCGCTGGAATGATGCCATGCGGTACTCGCGCCCGCGCCGACCACCAGCCCGGTGAGGTGCGAGGCGTTGAATTCGAGTTGACCGGTGTCGGATGGGGTCACCACCACCGCCGAGACAGCGTGGCCCAGCCGGCGGAAAAACCCGCGTTTCTTTTCCGGGTGATACCGGGGGTCCTGGTGCAGGGCAGACGCCATGGCAAAATCACCCACAAAGATGCCCACGCCGTTTTCTCCAAACGCCGAAGCCCATCGCCGCAGGAACCCGCGGCCGCCCATCCCATAATCCCGGTCCAGTCTGGTATCCACAGCCATTCCGAACCCAGCGGCCAGCGCCGCACCCACGATGCCCGGGAACACTGTCTGCACCATGGCGCGGGTGAACTTCTGCTTTGAAGTGAGCGGCTTGGAGAGGTCTTCCTTCTGCAGGCCGGGCAGCCCTCCCTGGGAGGGCGGCCATGCGGGCCAGGAAGCAGCGCTCTCCGGGGCCGGCTCTGCCAGGGGAGCGACAGCCAAGGACTCTGGGGCGACCGCGGCGTGGAGAGCGGTCCCCGCGCCAGGGATGTCCGCGGCCAACGCCTGGGCGTTCGCCCGCGGAGCGAGCGGGGACGCAGCGAAACACAAACCCACGATCAAGGTCCTAACCGGCCAGCTCCCCACGAAACCCCCGTGCGCGGGCAGAGCAAAAAACCTCGGCTTCAACCCCGACGCACCCGAAACGCACCGCGAGAGAATATCACCAATGCGGCGCGCTTCGGGGCCGGGAGCTGGGAAGTCCAGTTTCCCCGGCGGCGCCAGCCGGCAGGCGGTGGAGCGTATTTTCACCGATTAACAATGACACTACGAATCGGGACCGGAAGGGTGGGATGTTGGTCGGTTGCACCGAAGGGGCGAGACACCGAGGTGACTTCGTTACCAACGCCCGGAGAGGGACAGCCTCTTCCTTCAATTGATGGGTAGTTTGGAGGAGTCTTCGGCCGGGGTGGCCCCGGGGGCGCCGGAACGGACGGCGGGAGTTCGCCGCCGGATTTCAATGCCGAGCCGCTTGATCTTCTGGTTGAGCGTGGAGAGCGGCACCTGGAATCGTTCGGCCGCTTCCGTCTGATTCCAGTTGGTGCGTTCGAGCATATCCAGGATGATGCGGCGCTCGATTTCCTCCATGATCGAAAAGAGCGAAGGGGCGGACTCGGCATGCGCGCCGCCGTTTTCCGAGGGGAGGAACTCGGAAAGTTGCAGGCGTACCCCCTTGACCACTTCCCGGGTGCGGATGGCCTCCGGAAGCAGGTCCACGTCCATCACTTCCTGCGAAGAAAGCACCACGGCGCGGTTGACGGTGTTTTCCAGCTCGCGCACGTTGCCCGGCCAGCCGTAATCGAGCAACAGCCTCATGGCGTTGATGCTGAAGCGCCGGGGCCCCTTGCCGTTTTCCGCGCAGTAGCGGGCCAGAAAAATATCGGTCAGCGCGGGCACATCCTCGCGGCGGTCGCGCAACGGCGGCAGCAACACGTTGATGACGTTCAGGCGGTGGTACAGGTCTTCGCGGAAGCGGCCATCGCGCACCAGGAGCATCAAGTCCTGGTTGGAAGCGGCCAGAATGCGCACGTCCACTTTGATCACGTCTGTGCCGCCCAGGCGCATGAATTCGCGTTCCTGGATCACGCGCAACAGCTTCGCCTGGGTCTCCAGGCCCACGGTGCTGATCTCGTCCAGAAAAATGGTGCCCTGGTCGGCGACTTCAAACAGGCCCTTCTTGGAGGCCACCGCGCTGGTGAAGGCCCCCTTCACGTGGCCAAAGAGCTGGGACTCGAGCAAGTCCACCGGAATGGAACCAGTATTGACGGGCACGAAGGCCTTGTCCGCGCGGGGCGAGGCGGAATGGATGGCCTTGGCGATGAGTTCCTTTCCGGTGCCGCTTTCGCCGGTGATCAGCACGGTGGAGCGGGAAGGCGCGATCTGGGTAACCAGGTCCAGCACGGCCAGCATTTTTTCGCTGCGGCCCACGATGTTCGGGAAGTTGTAGCGCTGTTTCAGGGCGCGCTTGAGTTGCAGGTTTTCTTCGCGCAAGCGCCGGCCCTCAACGGCCTGGGCCACCTGCGCCAGCAGTTCATCGTTCGACCAGGGCTTGGTGATGTAGTCGAGCGCGCCGTTTTTGAACGCGGCACGCGCCATGTCGATCGAGCCGTAGGCGGTGATCAGGATGATGGAAAGGAAGGGGTCGCGCTGCTTCAACTCGCGCAGCAATTCGATGCCGTTGCGGTCGGGAAGGCTCACATCCAGCAGAACCAGGTCGTAGGGCCTTGCCTCCAGGCGCTCGCAGCCCTGCTGGGCGGTTTCCGCAGGGTCCACCTGGTAGCCCTCTGTGGTCAGCAGAAGTTCCAGGCCCTCGCGGATTTCCGCCTCGTCATCCACAACGAGGATCGTGGCCTTAGACATGGACGGACTTTCCCGCCGCCGGAAACTCGAGACGGAACGATGTGCCCTTGCCCGGAGTGCTGCGCACCTCGATGCGTCCCTTGTGTTCCTGGACGATCCCGTAACTCACCGAAAGGCCCAAGCCCGTCCCCCGGCCGGTGGCCTTGGTGGTAAAGAAGGGATCGAAAATGCGATGCAAATTCTCGCCGGGGATGCCCACGCCCGTATCCGTCACTTCGATGGACACCGAGCCATTCTGGCTGCTGGTGCGCACCTCCAGCATGCCCCCGGAAGGCATGGCATCTTTCGCGTTCAGAAAGAGGTTCAGGAACACCTGCTGCAGGCGATTCCCGGAGCCGTTCACGGCCGGCAAGGCTTCCTCGAATTCCTTGATCACGCTCACGTGGCCGGCGCGGAACGGATGGGCCACCAGGGTCAGCGTTTCCTCAATCACGGCGTTCAGGTCCACGTTGGTAAATTCCGCGGCAGCGGTGCGCGAGAAATTGAGCAGATTATTCACAATCTCGCTGGCGCGGAAGGTCTGCTTCACAATCTTTTCGATGATTTTCTGCCGCGAATCGTCACCGGGAAGCTGCCGGGCCAGCATCTGGATGTAGTTGGAAATTACCGCCAGCGGTGTGTTCACTTCGTGCGCCACGCCGGCGGCCAGCAGGCCCAGCGAGGTGAGCTTTTCGGTCTGCAGGAGCTGTTGTTCGAGTTGCACTCGTTCGGTGATGTCGTCGAGCAGCACCAGGCGGCCCAGCTCCGCGCCCTGCTTGTCTTCCAACGGGGTCACGGATACGTTGACGATCAGGCCCTGGCCGGCGCGGTTCACCAGAGGGAACTTGTAGATCTCTCCGCCCTGGGCGCTGCGCGCCCGCGATTCCAGCTCCTCGGCCAGGCCGGATGGAAGGAGCGCGCTGATGGATTGGCCGATGGCCTGGTCGCGCGGGATGCCGGTCAACCGTTCCAGCTGCGGATTCCAGGAATCCACATTCCCCGCCAGATCCAAAGCCATCACACCCACGTTCAGCGAACCGACGATGTTCTCGCTGAAGTCCTTGAGCCGCTCCACTTGCTCCGCTTTTTGTTCCAGCGATTCGTAGAGGCGGGAGTTCTGCACGGCCACTCCCACGTAACCGGCGATGCTTTCCAGGAGTTCCACGTCGTCGCTGGTCAGGAAATCGCCGTCCACGGTCTTGCCTACCCCCAGCACCGCCACCACCTCGTCGCGGACGCGGCAGGGAAGAAAGTAGTTCAGGTCCAGCCGCTCCAGCGTGGCCCGGGCCGCCGGGTCTTCGATTTGCGCGGCGCGGCCGGTCTCGAAAAACAGATAGTTGCGCCCTGCCGAAAACGCCCCGGCTTCCAGGAAGCTCAGGTCCGCGGCTGCCGCAGGGTCAATGCCCATGGAGCGCGCCAGCCGCAGGCGGCCTTCCGGGCCGGGTTCGCGGAGACAGAGCGCCAGGCGATCCACCAGAAACGTCTGGGAGATGCGGTCCAGCACGGAAGCCAGCATGGGCTCGAGCCGAACCTCGCGCGTCAGGGTGCTGCCGAATTCAATCAGCGTGCGGCGGTAATCCAGCCGGTCGCGGTAGAAATGCCGATCCAGGCGCGTCTGCACCAGATCGCGCATGGGCTGGAAAAGAAATGCGGCCAGCAACACGGCCAGGATATTGACCATGCGGCTGTTGGGCACGATAAAGTGGGAGAGCTCCCCCACCAAGGCGATGACCGTGAAATACACCACCACCACGCCCAGCGTGGCTGCCGTATAGGCCAGGCCGCGCTTGAAGATGATGTCCACGTCCATCAACCGGTAGCGGATGATGGCGTAGCCGAAACAGAGTGGAAGCAGGGCCAGAGAAATGGCGGAAAGTTTCTGCCAGGTTTGCGGCACCGCGCCGGCAAAATACGGCACCACGTAGAAGAACAGGAAAGGAACAATCGCCGCCACTGTTCCCCAGGTGACCCACTTCAGTTGCTGGCGCAGCACCCCGCTGGGCGCGCGGCGGTAACTGGAGTAAAAGAGCTGCGCGGCCACCACAAAATAGGCGCCCAGGATCAGCAGGTCCAGCCGGTCCAGGGTAATGCGCGCGTCCAGGGAGGGAACAAACCCCAGGGACTGCGTGGCCACGGCCACGCGCAGCGCAAAGGACACCGCCGGAATGCTGTACACCGCCAGGAGCGCAGTGCGCACTCCGCGGTGCCGCTCCGGAAAGAGCAGCGCAAAGTGCACCAGCAACGCGGGCTGAAGCAGCGCAGCCACCACGTTGGCCCAATAGATCTCCGAGTCAAACGCGTTCAGCTTGCCGGTGAAGTGGAAGGAATAGAGGATGAACGAAACCAGGCAGAACAGGTAAAAATGCACCGCCCGCGGGGCCCCGGACCGGCGCGCCAGGATGAACAGCCCGATAAAAAGATAGAACAGGCCCACTACGCGCAGGTAGTTCTCCAGCGCGGTGGGACGCTCCGCGGGCTCCAACACCAGCGTGGCGTCGAATGGCCGGCCTCCGCGCACCAGCGAGTAGCGAGCCTCATTCCAGGTGCCGACGCGCCACAGCCGCCGGGTCACCTGCAAAGCCCGCTGGATGGGCACGTCGTTGAGAGTTCTTAGAACGTCGCCAGGCCGGATGCCCGCGCGCTCCGCCGGAGAATTTGGCGCCACCAGCCAGGCAATTACGCCGGCCGGCTCATCCCGCCAGGAGACGCCATCATCCGGATTGGTAAAAGTGCCTTGCTGGCGGAAGTTGATCCAGGCAAAACCAAGGGCCACTACGGTCAGAAAAACCAGCAGGACCGCCCCAACGCGCGTGCGGACATTTTTCATGCGTCGATCTCAATCCGGGCCGAGCAAAGCACACCCTTCCGATGCAGATCACGAGCAAATAGATGGCCAGAACTATGATAACTCATCTTCACTAAGAGTTTAGATAAGAATGAGTTAGCCAGAATTCACATGGCCGTAACCCTCTGGCTTCCGCATTCTGGAAGGACTGTATGAAATGCAGAATTGCCGCTCAGCTAGAACTGGAAACTCAGTCCGCCTCGCAGGATTCGAGGCGCAGGGGTAAGCCGCAGGCGGCCATCCGCGGTGGTGCTGCGGGAGGTGCTCCCCTCATTGAGTACGTTCAGCAGGTCGGCCACGGCCTCCAGACGGCCGCAGCCGAACACGGAAGGCAGGGATTGGTGCAGGCTCACATTCAAGAAGGGATCGGTGTCGTACAGCACTTCTCCATATGCGTCCTGACGCGAAAGTTCCAGCCCATTCACCCATTTGTATCCCACAGAGAACCGAGTCCCGGTCCGGTGGACCTCTCCGCCGACGCGCAGAGCCAGGCTGTGGCGATAGTGCTCCTGGAGTGCATCGCGCAAAGCGGCGGCATCGGGCACGTCGGCGGGCGCCGCCAAAGCCCCGGCCCAGGCATAGACCAGGGCGGCCTCGATGTTATCGCCGAATTTCTGGCGGTAGGCCGCGCGCACGCCATTGCCGGCCAGTCCGCCGCCATCCACGGCGTGCGGCAGGGCAAGGTAATCCAGGGAGGGAACCGCGGCACCCATGGCGGATGCGAAAACAGGATCATGCGAAGTCTGATCGTGGAAGCCAGCCACGGAAAACCGTGCGGATTTGCCGAGCTTGCGCTCCAGGCGGAATTCTTCATGCCAGCCGCTTTCCACCAGCGGGTTGCCGTCGCGGAACATGACCGCAGGAAACATCTGGAACTGCCCGAGCGCTGACTCCAGGTTCGCGGCCCCAAACTGCCCCCGCAACGGCAGCGCACCGGCAAATACGGTGGCGTCCCAACTCTGCGTCACGCGCATGGTGAGGTCCGCGGAAGGGCGCAGCGCGGAGGTGGATCCGCGCAGGCTCAGCCACACATACTCCGCGGAATAGTGGATGGTGACCCGGCTGGCGATATGTACGGCGCCGGTCTGCTCGCCGCGCAACGCGCGCATCATCGGGCCATCGTCCCCCATGCGGAACTGCTGCATGGCAAAGGTGGTGCGCGGAGAATCCGCCGAGGTCCCAAAGGGCACCCAGGTGGTGGCCAGGCCTGCCGAGCCGCTGGCGTCATAGCTGAACTGCCCGGCCAGAAGCAGCCGGCCGAAAGAACCTATGGACTGATCGTAGGCCACAGCGCTCTGCGGCGTGAGGCCGCTGGCCAATCCCGGCTGCGCGCCACCGGAGGTCAGCTCGACACGCGCCCGCGGCGTCTTGCGGCGGCCGGATTCGACCGGAGCGCCCGCTCCGTCATCCTGCCAGCGCAGCACCGGACTGGTCTCCGCGGAGGTGCGCAGCACCCAGGCCCAGTCATCCGACTCAGCGGGAGTCTGCCCGGGCTGCCGGAGCCGCGCCACGGAAGAGAAGACGGAATCCATCTCCAGCTTGAGCACGGTGGTGGCGTTGGCGCTGACCAGCACGTTGCGCGAGAGCACGGGCAGAAAGCCGGCCAAGGTAACGCGCACGCTGTAGGGGCCCACCGGCAGTCGATCCACAAGGAAACGCCCGGATTGATTGGTCTGCACGCGCTCGGTGGAGGATTCGCGCGGGCCCTCCGCGGCCACCCAGACGCTGGCACCCATCTGCGGCTTCCCTGAAAAATCCACAACCGTGCCCGCCAGACGGCCGCTGCGCGCCTGCGCTGCCGCAGTGCCCGCCCAGCACAAGGCGGCCAGCAGGGCCATGCCGCGGATTTTGCCGTAACGGTTCACTGCCTGGTTTCCGCTCCCCTCAATTATTCTTGGCCGCCGCCGGAGCGCTCGGCTTCACCGTAAACTCGGCGTTGGGAGAGATGCTCTGCTTGGAGATGTTGTCCGTCACCAGCACGGTGAGCTTGTAACGTCCGGGCTCAAACTGCGACAGGGGGATCATTTTTTCCAGAGTCACTTGCTGCCCGGTCTGCCCCAATTCCGCCGAGGTCTGGCTTTTGTGGAAGAGTTCGGAGCTGTCGTTGCCCTGCACGCGGGAGACGGTGAAATCGAAGACCACGTCGGATTTGTGCGTCTTCTCGTCCACGCTCAAATTGTAAACCTGCACATAAATGCCCACGCGCTCCTGATTGTTGAACTGCTGATCCATGCGCGGGCGGACTTTGGAATCTCCGATCACGAACTGGCCCAGGCCGATCTGCTTGGAGGCCACCCGCTCGATCTGGTCGGCGAGGATCAGCGTGCTGGTGGACAATTTCTCATCGTCATACCGCGGCACGCGCAGCGCCGTGCTCACCACGCCGGTGTTGCCGCTGTTCACGTCTTTGACCACCACGTCCAAGCGGTATTGCCCCGGCCGCAGCGGAACCGCCTTCTGGTAGATGGCTTTGGCCCCCACCGACTGGCGGAACAGCGCTTCCGCGTAATCCAGCTTGATGGGCTCATCAGAGGTCTGCACGCGCCGGCCGGTCAGCGTGGTGATGCGCATGAATACGTCCGCTTGCGCCGAGTGCACGCCGTCTTTGGCCTGGAAGGTGAGGTAGCGGTTGGGCACCTCGATGGTGATCGGCACCAGCACGGTGTCTGAAGTCACCCGCAGGAAATCGAAACGGTACTCGAAATTGATCTGGTTGCGCAGCACCTTGCTGGTGACCAGCGCCTCCGGCTCCTTGAACTTTATCGGGGGAGGCGCCTGAATCTTGGCCCAGGTGGTGATCCGGTCAAACTCCCGGTTGCCTTCCGGAGTCTGGTCGTTGGTGACATTCGGCGCGCAGGTGGTGCCGTCGGTATTCTGGAAGCGCTGCGCCTGCGTGGAGGCGCCCATGATTTCGCCCCAGGTCATGCCGCCGTTGGGAACGTGGCTGAGCGCGTCCTTCTCGCAGGGATCGATGGTCAGGCGGAATTCGCCGCTTCCGCTGGGGTCGATGAACTCCAGGTTGACATCGTCCCCGATGCCTTCCAGATAGCGGTAGCGCCAGTCTTCGAATGCATAGGTGGTCGTTTCGCCGCCACCCTCTTCCGGCGTCCGCGAGTAAGGGCCGGCCGGATGGGAGTCAATCTGGTCCGGGGGACCCCACATGATGTACGTGCGGCCGCGGTCCGTCCTCCACCCGGGAATTCCGGAGGAGAACCGTTCGTTGGCGTAAGCAATCCGCCGGTAGTGCTCTTCCTTGACCGTATTGTCCGGGGAATCCGGGTCGGGATTGCGCCGCTGCCAGAAACCCTCGATAAACTGTTCCCGCTCTTCGTTCGTGGAGAGTTCCAGGAAGGCCCGGCGCTCTTGAGGGGTAATGATGTAAACCACGTCTTCCTCAAGCCACTTCCGGTAGGAGTTATCGAGCTCCTTGATGAGCTTCCGCTCGTTCTTCTTCTTCTCCTGGGCGGTTTGCGCGGGAGGGCCGGAAGCAGGCGGAGCAGCCCCCCCCTCCTGCTGGGCAAACGCGGATGGGCCGGCCAGGGCAAACCCCGCCGTCAGGACACAGCACAGGAGCAAAGCCGCCGACTGAGCTTTCTTGAACGGGTTGCTGGACACCCCCGCCTCCGTGGGAAGTAGAAGTCTAGTCCGCTGCGGCCAGCCGCGTCAAATTCTTTCCCCAAGCCTTGTGCTTCTTGCCCTTATAGGATTCCTGGAGCGGAAGGGGAGTTGTCCCGCAGGGTGCGGAATCTGGCGGCTTTTCCATTTCGCTCTGCAGAACCGAGTAGAAAACAAAAAGGGGAAGGCCCGGAAGGGCCTTCCCCCAAGGGACGGTTGAACCTGGTAATTACCAGGCGACGCGCAAACCGAGTTCCATGCGACGCGGGGTGTTGGCCTGGACGTTTCCGCCACTGAAGTAGGTGGCGCCCAGCACGCCGAACGTGCTCGGGTCGCAGGTGCACATGAATGGATCCGCGGGCTGCATGTGGTTGAAGAAGTTGGTGAAGGCAACGTAGAGGTTGAAGCTGACGCGCTCCGTCACCTTGGTGTTCTTGTTGATGGCCAGGTCCATATTCCAGAAGGGCAGGCCATGGAACTGCCCGCCGCCGCCGATCTGGCCATCCAGCCCGAGGATCGGGTTGCGGAAGGTGTTGAACGCCGCCGTCGGATTGTTGAACACATCCTGGACGACGCCGTTTCCGTTGGCGCAGCAATTGCCGGCATCGTTAGCAGTGATCGTCGGTTGTTTGCGCGTTGGGGTGTAGTTCGGCGGCGCCGTGGAGATGGCGTTTTCGTAGGTGAACTGGTAGATGCAGTTGCCCTCACCATACGATTCGCAATCGCCGTTGCCGGTGTTGACCGCCGTCGGGAAGCCGCTGCCCGCGACGAACAATGGAGCGATGCTCCAGCCACCCAGAATGTGCCCGGCAACCCCGCGCTGGTCCTTGTACCAGGGCAGGTTGTAGTTGAAGTACAGGTTGTAGGCGAACTTCTGGTCGTAGGGCTGCACCCCGTACATGTTCTGCAGGTTGAAAGGATCCACCACGGTGTATTCGCTGCTGGCCTGCACCACCGCGCCGGTGCCCAGAGTCTTGCTGAAGGTGAAGTTGGACTTCATGGTCAGCCCATGCCAGTCCTGGAACGAGAGGGAGAAGTATGCGGCGTTGTAATTCCCCCAACCCGTGCTGGTGTTCTCGAAGATGGCCGGCGACTGGCCGTTGGCGCCGTTGGCGGTCGGCAGGCCGGTCATCGGGTCAATATAAGGATCGCTCGGCAAGCTGCGGCCGAAAACGAAGTTTCCAGTGGAGGACAGGTCGTTCCAGGCGTCGTAGGCGCAAGCGCACGAGATGTTGATGGCCTCATTGGAAACAAACGCGGCTGTGCAGGGATTCCCCGGGTTATTGGCCACAAAAGGCGCACAGTAGGCGGAGGTCGCGCCCCCCAATGCAGTCTCGAAGAACGGTTGCACGGGAACCGGACACGCCGGTGGAACCGGCATCGCCATCGTAACCGGGGCACACGTAGAGATGTGGTTGCCCGCCCCGGTGGCCAGCGTAAGATTCTTCCAGGCATTGGCATACGTCTGCCCGCCCTGATTCATCATGTAGGGCACGACGTTCAGGTTATAGGCCTGAAATTCGTTGTGGATGATGCGGCCGATGTAGCCGATGTCCATGCGGATCTTCGAGCTGAGCTGCCGCTGGATGTTGAAGTTGAATTCATAGCTGACGTTGGGGCGGAAACCCGGATCCAGGCCCTCGCCAGGTCCCGTGGAAACCGAATTGACGCCGGGATACCACGGCTGCGGCAAGGATGCCGGAGGCGCCGGCAGGAACGCCACTTTATTCGCATTGTTGACGCGGTAGACGTCCGTCGGATCCGCATTGCCGCACGTATTCATGACCGTGGGGCCAAGGCAGGTGGCCGTCTGCATCAATCCGGGAGCCAGGATCGGCACCAGCACCTGGTCCACACCGTTCAGCCGGCCGAAAATGGTGGCAAATCCGCCGCGGATCACGGTCTTGCCGTTTCCGAACAGTTTGCCCATCAGGCCGGAGTCGTAGTTGGGATTCCAGGCCGCGGAAATGCGCGGGCTGAAGCCGCCATAGAAGGTCTGATAGGGATACTTCGGATGGCCGTTCACGTTGGGGATGGTGGCGAACCCGATATTGGGGGTGTACGTGAGCCCTTGCTCGGCCGCGCCCTTGAGGGCCGCCAGATACTGGATCACGTTCAACTGATTGCCGGCGGCATCCACGGTGATGCCCTGGTTGCCGTTGTTCTCAACCGGGGGCAGTTCCACGGTCCAGCCCAAGCCGTAGTTGAGCGTAAATCCGGGCTTCACCTGCCAGGTGTCACCCGCGTAGATATTATAGGTGTTGATTACGCTCTGGTTCAGGGCCGGCGGAGTGGTAACGCAACCGGAGGTGCCCGGCACTCCCGGAAGGGCGCACGATGACTGGGTTTTCAGCGTGAGCCCCGTTATCGCGTTGCCGTTGTTTCGCGTGAACAGACCCTGGGTTTCGCTGACCATGCCCAAAACCTGCGAGTAGAGGTTCCCATACTTGAGGGAGGTCACGCCAGCCGGCGTGAAATTGGCCATGTCAATGCCCGCCGAGCCCAGAGAAACGTTGTTCCCGAGACCGATCAGGTATTGCTCGTAAATGTTGATCGTGCCGCCATTGTCAATGCGCTGGTGCTGATCGTAGTTGCGCAGGTAAGAGCCGCCGAACTGGATCAGGTGTTTCCCCAGGACCTTGGTCACGTCGTCGCGGAAGAGATTGTCGTGGCCGTTCCAGTACCGGGTCCGGGTGTTCTGGTTGTCGGTGTTATAGGGCTGGTAGGTGCCCGAAGATTCGCCACCGAGTTCAAACGCCGCCGGGAAGCCGGCAATCTGGGGTACGCCGCCGAACGTGCCGTACGCCCAGTAGTTGCGGGTGCCGCTGTAGTGAAAGTCGTTGGTCAGCGTCGGAGAGATCTCCGTGGTCATCGCCGCCGTGTAGTACCAGGGAATCTGCGGACGGTTGGCGGTGGAGGCGTAGTCTCCGAACGTGTCGCCGGGGAAGAAGCCGCCGACGTCCACCTGGTTCGTGGTGGCGCGGTCCAGCCGGTAATAGTGGTACGTGGCATTAAAGTGCCACTTGGGTCCGAAGTCGTGATCCAAGCGCACCACGCCGAAATTGCTCGTTTGCGGCAGGCTGAGCGTGCCCTTGTAACCACAATAGTTCAAGTTGTCCCCGTGGTTGGATAGGCAATCGTTCGGCAGCGGGGTATTTGTGTTCCAGAGGTTCTGAACGACGGGGTTGATGCCAAGGCCCTGCGGGTCGCACAGGCCGTTCGGGCTTGCCGGGCAGGGCGTGGGTTGGATGGTATTGCCCGTGGCCGGGTCAACGACCGGATTCGGGTTCAGGTTGATGGTCTGCCCGTTGATCTTGATCAAGCCCAAGCGCATGGAGGCGGTGGGGTAGTTGCGCTCGAAGGTCTCGGAGAACGGATAGCGGAACCCTTCGTAGTTGCCGAACAGGTACCACTTGCCGCCCAGAAAGTCCTTCCAGATGATCGGGCCGCCCAGGCTGCCGCCAAACCGGCTGTAATGCGCGCTGGGTTGCGGA
>DATIYQ010000167.1:0-2486 GCA_035517515.1 Binatia bacterium | reverse complement strand
CTTTTTGACAATGAGTTTGGCCACCATGTTGTGGTGCAGGATCCCGCAGTACTCATTGCAAGCGATCAGGTATTCGCCGGCCTTTGGAAAGGTCACCGTGAACTCGCTCACGTAGCCGGGAATGACCATGGCGTTGGCGTTGGTGCCCACCACTTCAAAGCCATGAATCACGTCGGCGCTGGTCAGACGGAAGGTGACCGGCCGCCCCGCCGGCACCTCAATGGGGTTGGGGCTGAAATCAAAGGTTTCCGCGACCACGGAAACCACCACGCCGCCGTTTGGACCCGGCTTGACTCCCGGCGAGCCGAACTCCGGATCGGCGGCGAGATTCGAGGGGTCAATGGTCTCCATATGGCTTTGCGGGGCGACCGCTTGTACCGCAGACATCACTACGATCGTGCCCAGGAACAGCACGATCAGCGCGCTCGCCGCCCACATCCAGATGCGCTCATAGAGTTCCACGTTCATGGGTGTGCTCTGGGGACCTAGGAATGGGGAGCGCCGCGGCCCAGAAATTCAAAGAAATACATGGCGAACCAGGCGATGCCGAAAGCCAGGCCGAACAGGATGACGATGGCCAGCGTGCCGCGCGGGTGGCCGAAGTCCTCCAAACCTGGTTCCTCGCTGGTGTGATTTGCAGTGGGTGGGTTGACCGTGGACATCGTCGCGCTCCAATCCGCGCATGCTACCCCTCTTTGCCGGGGGGCAATGTGATGTGCGTCACACTTCCGCTTTCCTGCCTCCCGGCCCCGCGCTCCTTCGCCCGCCTGCCGGACCGGGGGTATCGTCGCGAACGCTCCTGTGCGGTACCATGGCAAACCGGTTCCAACAGCGATCAAGGAGGGCGAATCACAATGTCCGAAGATGCCGGCGTTCAGAGAGACTCCAGCAGGAGACACTTTCTACAGACCGTCCTGTCCAGCGCCGCCGTGGGTGTTGCTGCGCAGACGGGCTTGGAGCTGGCGTCTCCCCGGCGCGCTCTGGCCCAGAGCAAGCTGAGCCCCGATGCGGCCCTCGGGGAATTAATGGCGGGCAACCAGCGCTTTGCCGCGAATCAACTGACCTCGTTCGAACACGACCTGGCCGTTCTGAAAGAGCGCACCGTGGGCAAACAGGAGCCGTTTGCCGCGGTGCTTTCCTGCGCGGATTCCCGCGTGCCCGTGGAACTGGTGTTCGACCAGACCATCGGCCACATCTTTGTCACCCGTGTGGCCGGCAACCTGGTGACACCGGAAATCATTGCCAGCCTCGAATATGGCGTGGCCGTTCTGGGCGTCAAAGTGCTTTTGGTGCTCGGCCACAGCAGTTGCGGAGCGGTGAAAGCGGCGATGAAGGCCGACGCGGTTCCCGGACAGATCAGCACGCTCTACCCGCACCTTCGCCGGGCGGTGGAAGAGTCCGCCGGGAATTTCGACAAGGCCATCGAAGCCAATGCCAGGATTCAGGCCGATTTGCTGCGGACTTCCTCTACCGTCATCCGCGACGCAGTGAAGGCGGGCACGCTCAAAGTTGTCGCCGGGGTCTATGACCTGGCCACGGGCAAAGTCACGGCGAGCTGAACGCCGCGCGGCGCACACGCGGCGCCTGCGGATCCGGGCTGGGCTGGCTTTCTCCTGCGTCCGGCTGCGAGTTACACTGTCGGTGTGAAGAGCGACTGCTATCATCTGTTTGACACCGCTCTCGGCCTTTGCGCGATCGCCTGGCGTGAGTCCGCGGGCGGCGGTGCCGTCTCTCGACTGCAACTGCCCGAGTCCACTCCCGCGCTGACCGAGCAGCGTATCGCGCGCACCTCCGGAGCCGCGCGCTGCCAGGCGCTTCCGGGGGCCATGGCCGCGGCCATCGAAACAATCAAGCGGCATCTGGGCGGCGAGCTCCAGGACTTCCGCGAGATTCCGCTGGATTTGACCGAAGTCCCCGGATTCGACCGCGCGGTGTACGAAGCGGCCATGGGCATCCCCGCGGGCCAGACACGCACTTACGGCGAAATCGCCCAACTCATTTCCCCCGCCGTGCAGGCTTCTTTCACGAGCCGGGGGAGAAGCCAGCAGCTTCCCATCGCGCGCGCCGTGGGCCAGGCGCTGGCGCGGAATCCGATTCCCATCCTGATCCCCTGCCACCGCGTACTGGCCGCAAAAGGGCGGCTCGGGGGCTTTTCCGCTCCGGGCGCCCTGCTGACCAAGACGAAGTTGTTACACATCGAAGGCGCCAGGTTTCCGGGTGTCCTGGCCTTTCCTGCGTAGCGTCCCGTTCCAATCCCTTCCATCCCGGGAACGCCACGGGCCTGAAAGGGCCGCCTTCTATTAACACGCAAATCATATTTACATTAGAAGACTATATCTGGCATACTGCGGGCGCCCGGACTCCCGCCAGGAGGTGCGCCGATGCTGCCCATTGATTGGAACACCGCGATCCGGTACGCGTTGCTGGTGCAAATTGCGGAAGCGGTGAAGCCCAAGGCCGCCTACTCCCCGGCGGATCAGGCCAAG
>DATIYQ010000166.1:0-16066 GCA_035517515.1 Binatia bacterium | reverse complement strand
TGGTCGTCGAACTTCATGCCGAGGCTCAGGCCCATCTTCTGCAGGATGTCCTTGATCTCGTTGAGGGACTTGCGCCCGAAATTCTTGGTCTTGAGCATTTCGGATTCGGTCTTCTGCACAAGTTCACGCAGGTTCTGGATGTTCGCGTTCTTCAGGCAGTTGTAGGAGCGAACCGAAAGCTCCAGTTCTTCGACGGAACGGTCCAGATACTCGAGGCGCGGATCGCTGTAATTCTCCGGCAGCTCATCGGGAAGCTCGGGCTGCTCCTCGAAATTGATGAAGATGCTCATGTGGTCCTTGATGAGCTTCGAGGCCAGTCCGATGGCGTCCTGCGGGGTGATGGCGCCGTTGGTCCAGACTTCCAGCGTGAGCTTTTCGTAGTCGGTCATCTGGCCCAGGCGCGCGGCATCCACCTCGTAATTCACCTTGCGCACGGGCGAATGCACGGAATCCACGGGGATATAGCCGATGGGCAGGTCCTCGTCGAAGTTTCGGTCCGCGCCCACGTAGCCGCGGCCGTTCTTTACGCGCATCTCGATTTGCAGTTTCCCGCCTTCGCTGACCGTGGCGATGTACACGCTCTTGTCCAGCACGGCGATGTCGGAATCCTCCGCGATCATCGCGGAGGTGACTTCCCCGGCGTGGTCCACGTTCAACGTGACCGTCTTGGACTGGTCGGTAGAGAGCTTCAGCGGCACCTGCTTCAGGTTCAGGATGATGTCCGTGGCATCCTCGACCACTCCGGGAATGGGTGAAAACTCGTGCAGCACACCCTCGATCTTCACCGCGGTGATGGCCGCGCCTTCGATTGAACTCAGCAGGGCCCGCCGGATGGCGTTGCCCACGGTGGTGCCCCAGCCGCGCTCAAACGGCTGCGCGCTGAATTTCCCGTAGGTGTCCTTCAGTGTTTCCAGTTCCGCGGCCAGCCGCTTCGGCTTCTGAAATCCCTTCCACATACCGGTTGCCTCCTCCCCTCGCGGGGCGAACGAAAGATGTTCCGTTATTTCGAATAAAGTTCGACGATGAGCTGTTCGTTGATTACCGGGGTCTGCACGTTTTCGCGCTTGGGCATGGCCACCACGCGCGCCTTGCCGGCGTCGCGGTCGATCTCCAGCCAGGGAGCCATGTTCATGCCCTGCGCCACGTTGCGCGCCTCCATCACCATGGCGTTCTGCAGCATCTTGGGCTTGATGGACACTTCGTCCCCCACGTTCACCTGGTAGGACGGGATGTTGAGCTTCCGCCCGTTCACCAGCACGTGCCCGTGGTTGACGATTTGCCGTGCCTGCGCGCGCGAAGAGGCCAGGCCGATGCGGTACACCACGCTATCCAGCCGGCGCTCCAGCATCAGGATCAGGTTTTCGCCGGTCGGCCCCTTGGTGCGCTCCGCCTTCTCGAAATAGTTGCGGAACTGGCGCTCCAGCAGGCCATAGGTGCGCTTGGCCTTCTGCTTCTCGCGCAACTGCACGCCGTAGCCGGCCAGCTTGGCCCGGCGGCTTTGCCCGTGCTGCCCGGGAACGAAATTGCGCCGTTCAATGGCGCACTTGTCCGTGAAACAGCGCAGGCCTTTCAGGAAGAGCTTTACGCCCTCCCGCCGGCACAGCCGGCAAACCGCATTGCGATGTCGTGCCACTCCTTCTTCTCCTCGCCCGCGGCCGCGCCGGCAATCCCGCCGGGGCTCTGTTCCCGCGAAGCCTTTACCGCCGTCCTGCCCGCCACTTCCCGCACCGCCTCACACACCGCGCACAGACAGGTGAGTCTGCGCGGCTTCCCTACACTCTGCGCCGCTTGGGTGGCCGGCAGCCGTTGTGGGGAATGGGAGTCACATCCCGGATCGCGCGAATCATCAGCCCCGCGGTGGAAAGCGCGCGGATGGCCGATTCGCGTCCGGAGCCGGGTCCCTTCACCCGCACCTCCACGGTCTTCATGCCGTACTGGTCCCGCGCCGTGCCCGCGGCATTGACCGTGGCCTGCTGCGCGGCATACGGGGTGCCCTTGCGCGATCCCTTGAAGCCCACCGAGCCGGCCGAAGACCAGGAAAGCACCTTACCCTCCGGATCGGTGATGGCGATCAGCGTGTTGTTGAAGGAGGCGCGAATGTGCACCACACCGTGGGGCACCACGCGCCGCTCGCGCTTCTTTTTGAATTCCTTCTTCCGCTTGGACGGCTTTCCCGCCGGAGCCGCCGCTCCGGCCGGAGCTCCCGCCGCCGGCGCCGCCTGTTTTTCTTTGGCCACGTTTCTGGTCCTCTCTCTGCTGGACGCTGGATCCGTTTACTTCTTCAAGGTCGCTTTCTTCTTCGCCGCCACCGCGCCGCGCCGCGGGCCCTTGCGGGTCCGGGCGTTGGTGTGGGTCCGCTGGCCGCGCACCGGAAGATTGCGGCGATGACGCATTCCCCGGTAGCACTGAATGTCGATCAGGCGTCGGATGTTCATCTGGATCTCCTTGCGGAGATCGCCTTCCACGCCGCCCTGCTGCTCGATGGTCTGGCGCAGGCGGTTGCTTTCATCCTCGGTGAGATCCTTGACCTTCTTGGTTTCATCCACGCGCGACTGCGCGCAGATGGCGCGGGCCCGCGCCTGGCCGATGCCGTAGATGGCGGTGAGGCCGATCCACAACCGCTTCTGCGGCGGAAGGTCTACGCCTGCTATGCGTGCCATCGCTCTCTCCCCTTATCCCTGGCGCTGCTTGTGTTTCGGGTTGGTGCAGATCACCCGCACCACTCCGCGCCGCTGGATAATCTTGCACTTGTCGCAAATTTTCTTCACAGACGAACGCACTTTCATCCGCTTCTCTCCCCCGCGCCCGCGCTACTTGTACCGGTAGGTGATGCGCCCGCGGGTCAGGTCGTAGGGCGAAAGCTCCACGGCCACCCGGTCTCCGGCAAGGATGCGGATGAAATTCTTGCGCATCTTGCCGGAAATGTGCGCCAGCACCTGGTGCTTGTTTTCCAGCTCCACGCGAAACATGGCATTGGGCAACGGTTCGACCACCGTGGCCATCACCTCGATGGCGTCCTCTTTCGAATTGCTTTCGCCGCCCTTCTTCCGGTCGGCGTCCCGTTTTCCCGTGTGCTTCATAAGATCGGTTTGCGCTCCCCCCTGCTGCTCCTGGCTACCAGGACGGCCCGGAAACTTCCCGGGGACGCGTCAGAATCCACGGGCCGTTGGTGGTGACCGCCACGGTATGTTCAAAGTGCGCGGAGCGCCGGCCATCGCGGGTGACGGCGGTCCACTTGTCTTCCTTCACTTCCACTTCCGGAGAGCCGGCGTTGACCATGGGCTCGATGGCCAGGACCATGCCCGCTTCCAGCCGCGGGCCGCGGCCGGGCTCCCCAAAATTCGGCAATTGCGGCTCCTCATGCATCTTGGTGCCGATGCCGTGGCCCACAAAATCGCGCACCACGGAGAAGCCGTGCTGGACCGTCCAGCTCTCCACCGCATGCGAAATGTCGCTCAGGCGCTTTCCGGGCCGAACCTGCTCGATGGCCCGGTCCAGCGATTCCCGGGTCACCTCCAGCAGCCGCTGGGTCTCCGGGGCGATCCGGCCCACCGGCACGGTCACGGCCGCGTCAGCGTAATAGCCCTCCAGGGCCACCCCGAAATCCAGCGAGATGATGTCTCCCTCGGCCAGTTTGCGCCGCGCCGAAGGGATCCCATGCACCACTTCTTCATTAATCGATGCGCAAAGCACGCAGGGATATCCCAGGTAGCCCTTGAACGCGGGACGCGCGCCGCGGGCTGCGCTGCGCTTCTCGGCCGCCTGCTCCAGATCCATGGTGCTCACTCCCGGCTTGGCCATGCCGCGCAGTTCGTTGAGCACTTCCCAAACGACCTGCCCGGCGCAGTACATCTTTTCCAGTTCGTCTTGCGACTTCAAAATGATGCCCACGCTTTCTTTCCCCGCGACCTATTTCGCGCCTTCTAGCGCGGCCAGCAGTTCCCGTTGCACCGTGGGCACGTCCTTGGCCCCATCCAGCTCCACCAGCCGGCCACGCTGCCGGTAAAATTCCACCAGGGGCCTGGTCTGCTGCTCGTACGCCACCAGGCGCTGCCGCACCACGTCTTCCGCATCATCCGGCCGCGCCACTACTTCGCTGCCGCAGACATCGCATTTGCCGGCCACCCGCGGCATCTTGCCGCCGGTGTTGTAAATCGCCCCGCAGTTGCGGCAGGTGCGCCGGCTGGCGATTCGCCGCACCACTTCCTCCGCCTCCACGGCCAGATTCACCGCCAAGGTGCGCCCGGCCAGGGCCGGCAGCGCGCCCAGAATGGCTTCCAGTTTCTCGGCCTGCGCCAGGGTGCGCGGAAACCCGTCGAAAACGCACCCGGTGGAGCAATCGGGCCGCGCCACGCGGTCTTCCACCATTCCCAGCACAATCTCGTCGGGCACCAGTTTGCCGCTCTCCATGATCGGCCTGGCCCGGCGGCCCAGCTCCGTGCCCTGGGCCACGTGCTCCCGAAACATGTCGCCGGTGGAAAGGTGCGGCACGCCGTAGATGCGCGCGATTTCCCGCGCCTGCGTTCCCTTTCCCGCGCCGGGCGCACCCAGCAGAATCAGGGCGCGTCCCAGCGTGCGGCCCTGCGCCGCTGGATGCTCGTCAGCCACGCCGGCCCCGGGTGCGTCCTCTCGGCCCGAACCCTTCGTAGTTGCGCATCACCAATTGGGCTTCAATCTGCTGCACGGTATCCATGGCCACGCCCACCACAATCAGCAGCGATGTGCCCCCGAAATAAAAATTCACGCCCAGGCCTTCCAGGACCCAGCGCGGCGCATTGGCGTCAAACCAGGCGCCGATGGGTCCCCACAAATGGTTCAGCCGGGCCCCGGCGATCATCCACTCCGGGATCAGGCAGACCAGCGCCAGATACAGCCCGCCCACGAAGGTCAGGCGCGTAATGATACGGCTGACGTATTCCGAGGTGTTGCGCCCGGGACGAATCCCGGGAATGAAGCCGCCATGCTTGCGCAGATTGTCCGCCAGTTCCGTGGGGTTCACCATGATGCCCACGTAGAAAAAGGCGAAGCCGATGATCATGCTGACGTAGAGCACGGTGTACCACGGCTCGCCCCAGCGCAATCCGGCGGCGATATCGGAAACCACCCGCGACTTCTTTTCAAACACCAGCGCCAGGGTTTGCGGAATGGTGAGCACGGAGCTGGCAAAAATCGGCGGGATCACCCCGCCGGAATTCACGCGCAAGGGCAGATAGGTCATCTGCCCGCCCATCACCCGGCGGCCCACCACCTTTTTCGCGTACTGCACGGGGATGCGCCGCTGGCCGCCTTCGGCAAACACGATGAAGGCCACAATCAGCACCATCACGCCAAGCAGCATGATCAGGAACATGGCCGTCCAATTGCCCCACTCCTGCCGGCTCACTTTGTCCGCCAGGTCGGTGATGGCCCGGGGCAGCCCCACCACGATGCCGGCAAAAATAATCAGCGACATGCCGTTGCCGATGCCGCGGTCGCTGATCTGCTCGCCCAGCCACATGATGAAGGCCGTGCCCGTGGTGAGCGTGAGCATGGTCATCAGCGTGAAACCCCACCCGGGGTTGTACACCAGCGAGTGCTCCCGGAGCGTGGTGTGCATCAGCGTCTCGGAAATCATCAGGGACTGGAAGAGCGCCAGGCCCACGGTCAGATACCGCGTGTACTGCGTGATCTTGCGCCGGCCCAGTTCCCCTTCCTTCTGCAACCGCTCCAGGTAAGGAAACACCACGGTCATCAACTGCAGAATGATGGACGCGGTGATATAGGGCATGATGCCCAGGGCGAAAATCGTCAGCCGGCGGAAATTGCCCCCGCTGAAGAGGTCCAGCACGCCCAGGAGCGATCCCTGGCCCTCGCTGAACAGCTCCTGGAGCAGGTCGGTGTTGATTCCCGGCGTGGGAATAAATGCGCCCAGGCGGTACACGGCCAGCATCGCCAGCGTGAACAGCACGCGGTTCCGCAGATCCTCCACGCGGAAGATGTTGGCTACGGAATTGAAAAACCGGTTCATGCCACGATTTCCGCCTTGCCTCCGGCCGCAGCGATCTTCTGTTCCGCAGATTTGCTGAAGGCGTGGGCCTGGACGGTCAGCGCGACGTTCAGCTCGCCGTCGCCCAGCACTTTCACGCCGTGGCGGCGCGCGCTCAGGATGCCGCGCTCCAGCAACAGCTCCGGCGTGACCACATCGCCCTTGGAGAAGGCGTTGAGCGCCGCCACGTTGATGATGGCCAGTTCGCGCCCGAAAGGATTGTGAAATCCGCGCTTGGGGATACGGCGGTGCAAGGGCATCTGCCCGCCTTCAAATCCACGCCGGCTCTTGTAGCCGGAGCGGGATTTCTGGCCTTTGTTGCCGCGCCCCGCGGTTTTCCCCAGCTTGGAGCCCATGCCGCGCCCCACGCGCACCTTGCGGTGGCGCGAGCCGCGCGGGGGACGCAAATTCGAAAGGGTCACTTCCATGGCGGCCTCAGTTCTCCTCAACCACTTTCACCAGGTGGCGCACCTTGTGCACCATCCCGCGGATCGAGGGAGTGTCCTCCCGCTCCACCGTCTGCTGCAGGCGGCGGAATCCCAGCCCGCGAATGGCCGCGCGCATATCCCGCGGGCAGCCGTTGAAGCTGACCACCCATTGCAGTTTCATCGTGCGTTGTTTCTTCGCCGCGCTCATCGCTGGTTTCTCCGTCCGGGGCCGCTTGGAGTTGCCGCTCACGCGGTCAGTTCCGCGGCTTCCTTCCCGCGGGTTTCCGCCACCTTCGCGGCGTCCTTCAGATGAATCAGCGCGTCGAAGGTGGCCTTCACCACGTTGTGCGGGTTCGACGTGCCGATGGACTTGGTCAGCACGTTGTGCACCCCGGCCACTTCCATCACCGCGCGCACCGGGCCGCCGGCGATGATTCCCGTGCCTTCGGGGGCGGGCTTCAGCAGCACGGTTCCCGACCCGTAGCGGCCCACCACCAGGTGCGGCACGGTGCCGCTCTTCAGATTCACGCGAATCATGTTCTTCTTGGCTTGCTCGATGGCCTTGCGGATGGCCATGGGCACTTCGCGCGCCTTGCCCATGCCGAATCCGGCGTGGCCCTGCTGGTCGCCCACCACCACCAGCGCGGAAAAGCTGAGATTCTTGCCTCCCTTGACCACTTTGGTGACCCGGTTGATGGCCACCACGTGGTCCTTCAGAGCGCTGGCATTGGCCTCGATGGGCCGGCGGATCGCCAAGGTTTCCCGGACTGTATTCTTCGGCATACGCTTAGAATTTCAACCCCGCTTCCCGCGCGGCCTCGGCCAGCGCCTTCACCCGGCCGTGGTAGCGATAGCCCCCGCGGTCGAACACCACCTTCTCGATCCCCTTGGCCCGGGCGCGGTCCGCCACCGCTTTTCCCACCACCTTCGCGGAGGCCACGTTCCCGCCACCCTTGCTGTGCTGGCGCGTTTCCTTGTCCAGAGAACTGGCCGCCACCAGAGTCTGCCCGGTGGAATCGTCAATGACCTGCGCATACAGATGGGACAGCGAACGGAATACGCACAGCCGCGGGCGCTCGGATGTGCCCTCGAGCTTTTGGCGCACCCGCCGGTGAATCCTCCGGCGATGCGCATCGCGCGAGATCCTTCGAACAGGAAGTTGTGCCACGCCTGCTCTCCTCTCCGGCTTACGCGCCGGCCTTGGCGCCGGCCTTGCCGGCCTTCTTCTTCAGGACTTCCCCGGTCAGGCGCACGCCCTTCTGCTTGTACGGATCCGGCGGGCGCAGCGCGCGGATGTTTGCGGCCACTTGTCCCACCTGGCCCTTGTCCGCTCCGCTCACCACCACGTGGGTCTGCTGGGCCACGGAGATCTGGATGCCCTGGGGCATCGGAAATTCGATGGGATGCGAGTAGCCCAGGCTGAACATCACGTTTTTGCCCTTTACCTCGGCGCGGTATCCCACCCCCACGATGTCCAGTTCCCGGGTAAACCCCTGGGTGACGCCGTGGACGGCATTGGCCAATAGCGCCCGGGTCAGCCCGTGCAGCGCGCGCTGCTCTTCTCCGGCGCGCGTGGCCACCAGTTCCTTGTCTTTCTGCTCGATGCGGATGCCCTCGGGCACCGGGACGGTCAGGGTTCCCTTGGGGCCCTGCACTTCCACCTTTTCCCCGGAAACCTGGATCTTCACGCCCTGGGGCACTGCCACCGGTTTGCGGCCTATGCGCGACATGAACGCTTCGCCTCCCGCCTTACCACACTTCGCACAGCAATTCCCCGCCCACGCCCGTCTTGCGCGCCGACTTGCCGGTCATCACGCCCTTGGGAGTGGTCAGGATGCTTACGCCCATCCCGCCCAGCACCCGCTGCACACCGGTCTTGCCGCGGTAAACGCGCCGGCCGGGCCTGGAAACCCGCTTCAGCCCGTTCAGTACGCTGTGCCGGTCCGTGGTGTACTTCAGGAAGATGCGCAGCGACTTGCGCGTCTTATTTTCATCCGCCACTTTGTAGGTGGCGATGAACCCTTCTTCCTTGAGGATGCGCGCGATCTCGATCTTCAGCTTGGACGCCGGAACATCCACGCGCGGGTGCTTGGCGCGCGCCGCGTTGCGGATGCGCGTGAGCATATCGGCGATGGGGTCGGTCTGCATGATTCTCCCTTTCCTACCAGCTGGCCTTCACCACGCCGGGGATCTGCCCGCCGAGCGCCAGCTCGCGGAAGCACAGGCGGCACATCTGGAACTTGCGCAGGTAGCCGCGGCTCCGGCCGCACAGCCGGCAGCGGTTGCGCCGGCGGATCTTGAACTTCAGCTTCCGCCTGGTTTTCGCGATACGCGCGGTTGTGGCCATTAACGCTCCTCCGCTTTCGTGCGGAACGGCAGGCCCATCAGCTTCAGCAGCTCGCGGGCCTCTTCATCCGTGTGCGCCGAGGTAGTCAGGGTGATGTTCATGCCCTTGATCTTGTCCACCCGGGTGTAGTCGATTTCCGGAAACACCAGTTGATCCTTGAGCCCCAGCGTGTAATTGCCGCGGCCGTCGAAGGAACTGGCCGGCAGCCCCTTGAAGTCGCGCACGCGCGGCAGCACGATGGAGCACAGCCGGTCCAGGAACTCGTACATGCGCACCCCGCGCAGCGTGACGCAGCAGCCAATGGGCATGCCCTTGCGAATCTTGAAATTGGCGATGGACTTCTTGGCCCGGGTGATCACCGGTTTCTGTCCGGCGATCAGCCCCAGCTCCACCGCCGCCGTATCCAGCAGCTTGATGTTCTGGTTGGCTTCGCCCATGCCGATATTCAGCGTGATTTTGCGCAGCCGGGGCGCCGCCAGGACGTTGGTGTAGCCAAAACGCTTCACCAGCGCCGGAAGCACCTCGCTGCGATACCGTTCTTCGAGACGCGTCATCATGTCCGTTCCCTTGCCTCGCTCAGCGGTCCAGCGGCGCCTTGCAGCGCCTGCACACCCGGGTGCGCACCTTGCGTCCGCCTTCCTGCCGTTCGGTGTGCCCGATGCGCGTGGGGTGATCGCACGACGGGCAGACCAGCATCACGTTGGAAGCGTGGATGGGCGCTTCCTTGTCCAGCACGCCGCCCTGCACGTTCTTCTGCGGGTTGCGACGCGTGTGCTTCTTTATGATCTGCGCGTGCTCCACGGTGATGGTGCCCGCGGTGCGGTCCACGGCCAGCACGCGCGCGGTGCGGCTGGCAAATGCCAGGCGGTCGCGCCCGGAAATCACCCGCACCATGTCGCCCTTCCGGATCAGCACCGGAACGCGCGGTGCCCGCTGGTTGGCCCTGCTTCGAACGCTCATGGTCACCACACCTCCGGGGCCAGGGAAACGATTTTGGTGAACTTGCGCTCGCGCAACTCGCGCGCCACCGGCCCGAAAACGCGCGTGCCCACCGGCTCGTTGGCATCGTTGATCAGCACGGCGGCGTTATCGTCAAAGCGAATGTAGGTGCCATCGCGCCGCCGCTGTTCTTTGCGCATGCGCACGATCACGCATTTCACTACCTTGCCTTCCTTGATCTGGCTTTCCGGCGAGGCTTCCTTGACCGACGCGGTCACCACGTCGCCCAGTCCGGCCTTCAGTCCGGCGTCGCCGCCCAGCGGCAGGATGCACATCAGCCGGCGCGCGCCGGAGTTATCTGCCACCGTCAGCCAGGTTCGCATCTGGATCATCGAAGGTCTCCGTTACCCGATTCCGCCCTTGGCGCGCACCAGCACCTCGGCCAGCCGCCAGCGCTTCAACCGCGAAAGCGGCCGGGTCTCCGCGATGCGCACGGTATCGCCGGGCCGCGCTTCACCCTGCTCGTCGTGCGCGTAGAGTTTCTTGGACTTGCGGATCACCCGGCCGTAGGCCGGGTGCTGCACCTTGCGGGTCACCTCCACCACGATGGTCTTGGCCATCTTGGCGCTGGTGACCACGCCCACCTTGGTCTGGCGGCGCCCGCGATTCGTCTCTGCCGCGTTATTTTCCATTCCCCACCTTCATCTCGCGCTCCCGGCGCAGCGTCTTGACCCGCGCCAGGTCGCGCCGCACCACGCGCAGTTTCTTCAGGCTCTCTGCCTGCCCGGTGGCATGCTGGAAGCGCAGGCGAAAGACCTGCTCGGAGAGTTCCTGCTCGTGGGTGGCCAGTTCCTGGTCGCCCATCTGGCGGATTTTTTCTATGCTGCGCGGCATCACGCGGCTCCTAAACGGGTGACAAACTTTGTGCGAATGGGCAGCTTGTGCGACGCCACCTCGCAGGCTTCGCGCGCCTCGGCGCTTTCCAGGCCTTCCAGCTCGAAGAGAATCCGTCCCGGCAGCACCACCGCCACCCAGTATTCCGGAAGGCCCTTGCCCTTGCCCATGCGCGTTTCCGCCGGCTTCTTGGTGAAGGGCTTGTCCGGAAAAATGCGGATCCACATCTTTCCGCCGTGCTTCAGGAAGCGGGAGATGGCCACACGCGCGGCCTCAATCTGCCGATTGGTGATCCAGGCGCACTCCAAAGCTTTCAGCCCGCAGTCACCGAAGGCCAGCGTTCCCCCGCGCCAGGCCTTGCCGGTGCGGCGCCCGCGCTGCTGCTTGCGGTACTTCACTTTTTTCGGCATCAACATAATGTCGCGGTCCTCTTACCCGTTACCTTACGGGCGCGGGCTCCAGCTCGCCCGCCCCGCGCGTCTCTTCCTGCCGCCGGGGCACGTTTTCGCCCTGGTAGACCCAGCACTTCACCCCGATCACCCCGTAGGTGGTGTAGGCCTGCGCGAACCCGTAATCAATGTCCGCGCGCAGCGTCTGCAGCGGCAGCCGTCCCTGCAGGTACCACTCCTTGCGCGCGATTTCCGCGCCGTTCAACCTTCCGGCCACGCGCACCTTGATGCCTTTGCAGCCGAAGCGCAGCGCGGAATCCACGCTCTTGCGCATGGCGCGGCGAAACGCGGTGCGCTTCTCGAGCTGCAGGGCGATATTCTCGGCCACCAGTTGGGCGTTCAACTCCGGACGGTGCACTTCCTGGATTTCGATGTGCACTTCGCGCTTGGTGCGGTTCTGCACTTCGGTCTTCAGCTTGTCGATTTCCGCGCCCTTGCGGCCGATGATGATGCCCGGCCGGGCGGTGTCGATGCGGATGACCAGCTTGTTGGCGGCGCGCTCGATGTCGATCCCGCTCACCCCGGCCGAGCGCAGGCGCTTTTTCAGCTCGCGCCGCAACTCCACGTCTTCGTGCAGCAGGTCTGCGTATTCCTTGTCCGCGAACCAGCGCGATTTCCAGGTCTTGTTGTAGCCCAGCCGGAAACCATACGGGTGTGTCTTTTGTCCCACGCTGCCTCCTACTTTTCCTGGTCCTTCTTCGGAGCCGACTTCGGCTTTGGCGCCGGCTTGTTGGTCAGCGCCTTGCGCGCCCGGCGCACCGCCCCGCGCACGCCCTTGGAGCGTTCCGCTTCCGCGGCCAGCTCCGCCAGGCGCTGGGCCGCGGCCCGCTGGCGCTCTGCCACCACCACCTGCAGGTGGCTGGTACGCTTCTGGTAGCGGAAGGCGCGGCCAAACGGCGCCGGCCGGATGCGCTTCCAGCGCGAGCCTTCGTTCACAAAACACGCGGAAACGTACAGATGGTCCACGTCCAGCGGTGACCCGGCATCTTCCGCCTTGCGCTCCGCATTGGCGATCGCGCTGCGCAGGATTTTCTCGAAATCCCGCGCGATGCGCTTGCGGGTGTACTGGAGCGTCTCGAGCGCCCGCTGCGCGCTCTGCCCGCGGATCAGGTCCGCCACCAGGCGGGCCTTCTGCGCAGAGACGCGCGCATAGCGCACCAGCGCCCGCCCCTCGATCACTTGCGGAACTGCGGGTAACGTAGCCATTGCTCTCGTGTCCTCAGTCCTTACCGGTTCAGCCCTTTGCCGGGGCCGCCGGAGCCGCGCCGCCGCTGGGGGCCGCGCCACCCGCCGCGCCCGGAGCTCCGCCCGCTCCCGGAGCCGCAGCCGCGGCCCTTTCCAGCGCGGCCTTCACCGCGTGGCCCTTGAACACCCGGGTGGGAGCGAATTCCCCGAGCTTGTGCCCCACCATCTGCTCGGTGACGTAGACGGGAATGAACTTCTTCCCGTTGTGCACCGCCAGGGTGTGGCCCACCATCTCCGGCAAAATCGTGGAGCGGCGCGACCAGGTCTTGATGACTTTCTTCTCGTTGCGGGCGTTCAGCGCGTCCACCTTTTCCCGCAGGTGGCCGTCAACGAACGGGCCCTTTTTTACGGATCGTGCCATGCCTGTTTACTCCGCTACCCGGCGCAATTTGATCCACTGCGCGCGGCGCATCTTTCTGAACCCGCGGACCGGTCCCGGCACGCGGTGCGAGGCCGGGCAGAACGGGCACACAAACCGGGTGCCCAGCGCCGTGGCCACTTTCTCCACCACCACCGCCCATCCCGGCTTGCAGAACCGGTACAGCACCTGCTCCGGGGGCATGCCCACCGGACGCGCCGCTGGCTTCGCGGGCTTTGCGGCGTGCGCGGCCGCGCTGGACTTGCGTACCCGCGGACGGCGCGTGGCCGCCCGAGATGCACGTGTAGCTCTCATTGCCAATCCTTCCATGGTCACCCGCCGCGCCGGGCCCATCCGAAATTTCCCGCCGGAACGGCCGGCGGCTTTCCTCCCACCCGTTCTTACGGCTTCCTCCTCGAGACGATGTACTTATCGGACGGCTTGCGGCTCCGCGTCTTCGCGCCCAGCGTGGGGAAGCCCCACGGGGTCTGCGGATGATTGCCCTTGACGCGCCCTTCACCGCCGCCGTGCGGATGGTCCACCGGGTTCATGGCCACGCCGCGAACCGTGGGCCGCCGCCCCATCCAGCGCGTGCGCCCGGCCTTCCCGTAGGTGATGTTCTCGTGGTCCAGATTGCCCACCTGGCCGACCGTGGCCATGCAGTCGGCGTGAAACTTCCGGACCTCCCCGGAGGGCAGCTTGATCAGCGCGGTGTCGCCCTCTTTCGAGAGCAGTTGGGCCGCGCCTCCCGCGGACCGCACCACTTGCCCGCCCTTGCCCGGAAACAGCTCCAGGTTGTGGATGGGCGTGCCCGGCGGAATGTGCCGCATGGCCATGGCGTTTCCCGGAAGGATGTCCGCGCCCGGTCCGGTGGAGACGGTCATGCCCACTTCCAGTCCCACCGGGTGCAGGATGTAGCGCTTCTCGCCATCGGAATAGTGCAGCAAGGCCAGCTTCGCCGAACGGTTCGGATCGTACTCGATGGCCGCCACCCGCGCGGGAATGCCCGCCTTGTCGCGGCGAAAATCCACCACGCGGTACATACGCTTGTGGCCGCCGCCGCGGTGCCAGATGGTCACCTCGCCGTGCGAATTCCTGCCGCCGGACCGCTTGCGAGGCTCGAGGAGCGCCTTTTCCGGCGTCTCCTTGGTCACCTCGGCCTGGTCCAGCACCGTCAGGTACCGCCGCGACTTCGTATAGGGTCGAAACGTCTTGAGCGCCATCGTTCGTTCCCTCGCCTGCCCGGGAAGCGCCTACAGATTCTCCCCGTACTCGATCATCTTTTCGCCCGGCGCGAGCTTCACGTACGCCTTCTTCCAGTCCGGACGGAAACCCTCCGCCCGGCCGCGCCGGCGCATTTTGCCGTGGAACAGCGCGGTGCGCACCGAATCCACCTTCACCTTGAAAATCTGCTGCACGGCTTCCTTGATCTGCGTCTTGGTGGCGCCGTAGGCCACTTCGAACACCACGGTGCCCTGCGTCTCTTTCACCGCCAGGCCCTTCTCCGTGATGATGGGCCGCCGGATCACCTGAAATGCATCCTGGGACATCGCGCTATTCCTTCCCCGGGCGGGCCTTGGGCTCGAGCGACGCCGAGAGCTTCAGGGCCACATCGCGCGACACCAGCACGCGGTCCGAGTTCAGCAGATCGAACGGGCGGAGCGCGTGCGGCTCGATCAGACTCACCGTGGCCAGGTTCCTTCCGGCCAGTTCCAGGTTGCGGTTGCCCTTCGGCTCCACCAGCAGGCATTTCCGCCCGCCCTGGTCGATTTTTCCGAGCGACTGGCGGAAGGCCTTGGACTTGTGCGACTCGAGCGGCCAGCCCTCCACCACCGTCAACTGGTTTGCCGCCAGCTTGGCGGTAAGCGCCGAGCGCAGCGCGCCCAGCAGCACCTTGCGCGGAATCCGGTAGCTGTAATCCCGCGGCTTCGGCCCGTGCACCGTGCCGCCGTGCCGCCAGATGGGCGAGCGGATGGAGCCCATGCGCGCCCGGCCGGTGCCCTTTTGCTTCCACAGCTTCTTGCCGGAGCCTTGCACCTCGGAGCGCACTTTCACCTTGTGCGTTCCGGCGCGCTCTTCGGCCTGCTGCCAGCGCACCGCTTCATGCAGGGTGTGCGGGTTCACCTCGGCCGCAAACACCGCGTCCGAGAGGGTCACTTGCCCCACTGCCTTGCCTTCCAGATTGACCACATCGACGACCGGCATGATCGCTCCGTCCTCTTATTTCGCGGCGTGGGCGCGGTGGATGAACACATAGGTTCCCGCCGGACCCGGCACGGCCCCGCGCACCAGCAGCAGATTTTCTTCCGCGTCCACCTTCACCACTTTCAGGTTCCGCGCGGTCTGCCGCTGGTTGCCCAGATGCCCGGGAAAATGCTGGCCGGGCCAGACCCGCGAGGGAAACGAGCTGGCGCCGATGCCGCCCGGCGCGCGGTGAAACATGGAGCCGTGGGTATTGTCGCCGCCGCGGTAATGCCAGCGCTTGACGCCGCCGGCAAAGCCCTTGCCCTTGCTGACTCCGCTCACGTCCACCAGCTCGCCCACGGCAAAACTGTCCACCAGCACGCGATCGCCCACCTTGGTTTCCGCGCTGCTCGCGTCCAGGCGGACTTCGCGCAGGTAGCGCATCGGGGCCACATCCGCCTTCTTGAAGTGCCCGGTCATGGGCTTGGTGATGCGCTGCGGCTTCACGAATTCCACCAGGCCCAGTTGCACCGCCTCATAGCCATCGCGTTCCGCGGTGCGCCGCTGCACCACCACGCACGGCCCCGCCTGCATCACC
Organism: Binatia bacterium; assembly: GCA_035517515.1. Classification (GTDB taxonomy): domain Bacteria; phylum Acidobacteriota; class Terriglobia; order Acidiferrales; family UBA7541; genus JOPF136. The sequence continues at coordinate 599 of DATIYQ010000166.1, read as the reverse complement.
GTGCAGGGAATGGCCGTGCCGTCGTCCGCATAAATCTGCGTCATACCCAGCTTGATTCCGAGGATCCCGTTCACCGCCATCATTTCACTCCGTGCTCGCGGCCGAAGGCCTTGATCTCCACGTCCACACCCGGCGGCAGGTCCAGCTTCATCAGCGCGTCCACCGTGTCCGGCGTGGGCTCGAGGATATCGATCAGCCGCTTGTGCGTGCGCATCTCAAACTGCTCGCGCGATTTCTTGTCCACGTGCGGCGAGCGCAGCACCGTCCAGCGGTTGATGGTGGTGGGCAGCGGGATGGGTCCGGCCACGCTGGCGCCGGTGCGGCGCGCCGTTTCCACAATGTCCCGCGTGGACTGGTCCAGCACGCGGTGGTCGTAGGCCTTCAGGCGAATGCGAATTTTTTCTCCGGATGGCATGGCTTACTCGACGATCTCGGTGACTGCGCCGGCGCCCACGGTATGCCCGCCCTCGCGGATGGCGAACCGCAACCCCTTCTCCATGGCCACCGGGCTGATCAACTCGATCGACACCGTCGCGTTATCTCCCGGCATCACCATCTCCACTCCCTCCCCCAGCTTCACGTCTCCGGTCACGTCCGTC